>WGFF01000101.1 GCA_015492355.1 Deltaproteobacteria bacterium | reverse complement strand
CCCTTTTTACAAAGGGGGTTTCCCTCAGGATACAGACGTACCCATTACCTTTTATCTTAAATGATTTTACTGACGCAGGGGGCTCCCTATTCATGCTCATCATGACCTGCGTATGGACCATGGCTATGTATATGTACCACATCACCGTGTCTGTGGGGGTGTTCGTGTATTATATTGGTTCTCAGGAGGAGGTCTTTGTCCCTGAGTATATCCACTGTATCACCGTCTGCCACCACCCTGTGTGCCTCATCGAGGAGTACCACCCTGTCTGTAAGGTCTTCTACAAGGCTCAAGTCATGGGTCGCTATTATGAAGGTCTTGTTAAAACCCCTGAGCGCCTCTATGAGTTCAAAGAGCCATACCTGTGTCCTTGGATCGAGCCCGTTGGTGGGTTCGTCCATGAGCAGTACATCCGGGTTCACCGTGAGCACCGAGGCAAGGGCTACCTTTTTTTTCTCCCCACTGCTGAGGGTGTACGGTGGTCTGTCCCTGAGGGAGTGGAGCCCGAGCATCCCCATGAGGTCAGATACCCTCTTTTTTACCTCCTCCACAGGCAGATCGAGCTGAAGTGGACCGAATGAGAGTTCATCGAACACCGTTGGACAGAAGAGCTGGACATCAGGCTCATGGAACACAAAACCAATCCTCTTTCTGAACTCCGCAAGGAACCCCCCTGAAAGGTTCTCCTCTGTAACGGGTCTCCCAAAGGCAAGAAGTGTTCCTTCCGTGGGGAATATCAGCCCATCGAGGAGCTTGAGCAATGTTGACTTCCCGCTTCCATTCGCACCGAGTATGGCGATACTTTCGCCCTCCTCAACAACAAGGTCAACATCCCGAAGGGCTGGATACCTCCCGTATGAATAACTCACACCCTCAAGCCTGTATATCTCCCGAGTCACTGTATAAAGATTTTAACCCGAATTATACCTCAATACAAACCAAGGATGATAAAAAACACAAAGGATGTACCTCCGAGCCACAGATAATCCCTTCTTTTCATACCGTCCATATCCATACCCTTTATCTCGCCTGTAAATCCCCTCGAACACATTGCCATTGATATATCCTCTGCCATCTTCATCGACCTTTCCACAAAAAAGGCGATCCTCGAGGCAAACCATCCCTGAGTATCCCTGAGAAGACCGTGATCTATCGTCCTTGACCTCCTTGCAAGATTTACATCCTCTGCCATCCTGAGGAGTATGAATATATATCTAAAAGCCATAAAAAGGGCTGTAACGAGAAAGGCAGGTACTGGCAGTCCCCTGAGACCTGTGAAAAGGTCTGCCTGTCTTGTTGTGAGAAGGAGTAAAGCCACAAGGGAGACCATCATCGTCACCCTTACAAGTAGTGTGCCAGCTGTCCTCAGTCCTTCGTATGTTATGCCTATTTCTTTTGTACCTATCATGATGGTAAGGATGTGGGTCCCAGGTGTCACTATGCTCAAGAGGGCAGGCAGTACCATCACCCCAGTGAATACAAAAGACGGAAGGACCCTGCCCACCATATCGGTTATACCCACAGAGGAGAGATAGGAAAGAAGGAGTATTATAATCATGATGGATACGAACCCGATAGTATTACCTGTAACCGCTGTGGCTACAACGAGGAAAAGGATGCCGAGTATACGTGCCCTGGGATCAAAGGTTTGGAGGAGTCCCCTTCTTCCAGCAGACTCCTCTGTATCCATCATCCATCTCATAAGGGACGCTATCTCTTCCAGGTTTTTCTTTATAAACCCTGGCTCCTTAACCCCCCTTTCAGGGGTCAGGGCAGGTACAGATACCTTTAACCACTCTGGAAGATTCATCTCTGATGCCATACCTTACCCCATAGGTACACAAGCCCTATGACAGTGACACTGCCCACAAGGGCAGAGATTACATACCCTATGGCTGAGCCCGTATCACTGTGAAGCCCGGGTATGGTATAGTCTGGCATGATGCCAGACCACAGGCTATTTAGCCTCTCCATACCGCTGGGCACATAGCCTGTAAGGGATTTTAGCCCTTCAATGTCCCATTCACCCCATGGCACCCCCTGTGCAAGGAGTCCAAGAGGGGTGAGGAGTACCAGAAAGATGAGCACCCTGTAGAGAGGTGCAAGATGGAGGTCCTCTTTATGTCTGTGAAAGACAAGGTCTTCCCTCTTTCTTATGTACGATACCACGAGGGCTGTACCGAATGCCTCCACAGGACCGAGAAACAGAAGATGGGGTATCATCATGGCTGGTATGGTTATCGAAAGGGGATATGGCGCATAGAGCGGGGTGCCATCTGATGCATGGGCTATCATGGGCTGTATGCCGAGTTCAAAGGCGACTGCAAGGGCTGTGATGTTTACGGATAGGTATCCTGCAATGGCACAGGCTATGGTCTGTCTCAGGGGGCTGGCAGACCTTGAGGTGATGAGGAGATACGTATAATACCCTGTAAAACTCATGAGGAATGCCATGTTGAAACTGTTTGCCCCCAGGCTTGTAATACCGCCGTCACCGAAGAGGAGTGCCTGGAGCGAGAGGGTTAGACTCATCGCCACCACCCCTGCCCAGGGTCCGAGTACGATGGATACGACCGTTCCACCCACCATGTGCCCTGTTGCCCCACCAGGGATGGGGAAGTTGAACATCATGATGATGAATGTAAACGCTGATGCAAGGGCAAGAAAGGGAAGGTACCTGAAACCCAGGGTCTTCTTTATCCTGACGGATGCAAGGTACCATACAGGCACCATGGAGAGATAGAATATCCCGCACGTCTTTGGACCGAGATAACCATCAGGTATGTGCATAGGGGAGCCCTTTTTCTTCAGAGGCTGTACGCCCCTTTGAGATATCTCCTTTCAAGGCCTCTATAATAAGGGCATTGATTATGGATACAGCCACGGTACTACCGCCCTTTCTTCCCCTTGTGGTGATGAACTCACAGCCCAGTAAAGAGAGGTCCGCTTTTACACCTTCTGCACCTACAAATCCAACAGGCACACCTATTATAAGGGCAGGCTCTGCCCTGCCTTCTCTTACAAGCCTGAGGAGCTCCACCAGTGCGGTAGGTGCATTGCCGATACAGACTATTCCGCCTTCCATGAATCCCACAGCCTTTCTCATACATACAGCACTCCTTGTGGTGCCCTCAGCCCTTGCTGTTGCCTCTACATCCCCATCACCAGAAAAGCAGTAGACCCTTCCCCCGTAGTGGAGGAGAGCCCTCTTGAGTATACCTGCCTCTACCATCCTTACATCCACCACTATGGGCTTCCCTGTACGTATGGCTGAAATGCCCGCCCCTGTAGCACCTGGACTGAAATGGACTATATCCCTGAACTCAGGGTCTGCTGTTGCGTGTATGACCCTCTTTATTACAGACCTTTCAACAGGCTTCAGTCCAGAAAGGTCTACCTCCTTTTCTATTATGCTCATGCTCTCCTTCTCTATGGGATGGGGTTCATACCGTGCTGGAGATACCCTTCCTGAAGCCAGCCCCAAGGCATTGCCTATCCTTTCCATTACTATTTCTATCATCTTATCATGGAATCCGATATTCTCTGCAAGGACAAAACTCAGGCTGGGATACCTTTTCTTCACATGTTCGAGCCTGCCGGGTATGTCCTTCGAT
>WGFF01000100.1 GCA_015492355.1 Deltaproteobacteria bacterium | reverse complement strand
TTACAAAAGGGGTTTCCCTCAGGATACAGACAGATTTTAGTCCGAAAAAGATACCCATTACCTTTTGTATTATCCAGTGGGGATTTCGTGGTTGACAAGTGGATACAAAAGGATGATTATATTATCTGGTGCTTCTGGATGGGATTCAGGCAGGCGGGGTTTAAGTCCTTTTTAGTAGTCTTTAATAGAAGGCTTCATCTGGGGGGATCGAAGAGAGTTTTAGTCATAAAGGGTCTGTAACTGCTTTCAGGATTATGGATAGGAAAACCATCTGGTCAATAGGGGGTGGAAAGGGTGGTATAGGCAAGTCCATCACTGCTGTTAACCTCGGGGTCGCTCTTGCGATGAGGAATAGGAAGGTTATCCTTGTGGATGCAGACCTTGGTGGTGCCAACCTCCATACCTATTTTGGTATAAAGTACCCAGAGAGGGGGCTTGAGGACTTCATAAGGGGACGCTTCAAAAGCCTCCAGGACGTTGCCATTCCCACGGATGTTGATGGACTCAGCCTTATAAGCGGTGCATCGGAGTTTGTTGGTATAGCCAATCCCCATTATCAGCAGAAACAGAGGCTCATCAACCATATAAGGAGGCTTACAGCAGACAACATAATAGTCGATCTCGGTGCAGGCACGTCTTACAATGTACTGGACTTTTTTTCCATCTCTGATGAGGGGATCATAGTGCTTGTACCAGAGCCAGCTGCGATACAGAACGCATATATATTCCTCAAAAGCTTCGTCTACAGGAGGCTGGAAAGAACCTTTGCAGACAACCCTGATATTGCACGGCTCATAAAGGAATCGACAGTAGCGAAGGGTAGAGAGAGGGCAAATACCTTTCCTGACCTGTGCGAGAGGATAGCCAGGGTCGACAGGGGTGTGGCACAAAAAGCCCTCTCCGAGATAAAGAGGTACAGTCCCAAGCTCATCCTGAACATGGCTGTATCAGAAGGAGACCTCAGGGCAGTAGAACTCTTTGTCAATGCATCCAAGACCTTTCTAAGTATGGATGTAGAGTTTGTCGGTGCCCTCTATTCGAATAGAGAGATCAAGAACTCTGCAAGACGTATGAAGCCCTTTATGATAGATGACTCCGCAGTCAATGCCAGACGCGATATGGATACCATAGTCTCGAACCTTCTAAGGGAGAAGGAAAAGAAGGAGGCACAGGAGGTGACAACGTATCAACCTGTCTTTGGATACAACGACAACATAAGTCATCGGGGTAATATCTTCCATGTACAGACAGAGGTACTTGGAGGGGATGACCCTGTGGTGGAGACGGTCATATATTACGGTGGCAGGATATTCTTTTCAAAGAAGAGCCGTCTGAAGGAACTGAACGCACAGTATAACCTTAAGGAACTGGCAACGAAACAACACAGGGCTGCGATAGCAGCGATAAAGATGGACAGACTCGTACTGGAGGACCCGGGTAGATGACACAAAGGGTTCGCATAGTCGGTACATCACCCTATCTCAGGGAAAGGCTTAAAAAGTTCCTTGAAGATAGCGGAATCGAAACGATACTGGAGGATAGGCTCTCCTCCTCACGGATAGAGAGGGATACGGATATATTCGAGATAAAGAGCCTGGAGGAACTATCCACCATAAAGGATATGGAGGGGCTTTCAACGTTTCTTATCTTTACAGACCTGGATATCAAAGGGGAGGAACTCTCCTCCCTTAAGGAACATGGATTTGTTGGTGTGGTTCGCAGTGATTCCACACCAGAGGAGATATTCTTTCTTCTAAACAGGGCGATATTCCATGAAAAGAAGGGATTTAAGAGGAACCCGAGGATAAGTGTCAACATCCCTGTGGAACTCAGGACAGAGGAAAGAATACTCCATACCCATGCATCCCTTCTGAGCAGAGACGGTATATTCATTGTGACCATCAATCCTCTGCCAAAGGGTGCAGGGTGTGAACTGAGATTCAGTATACCAGAGATTAAAGGAGAATTCAGGACAAAAGGGAGGGTACTTTACAACATCCCTGTCAACAAGGAACTGAACATAATATCGAGCCCTGATAATCCGTTCAAGAGGCTTGTAAGTCATCCTGGTATGGCTATATTCTTCGTGGATATGCCAGAGGATGATAGAAGGCTCATAGACGAATACATCAAAAAGAGGGAATTCTGACCCTGTGGATAGCGGACAGGAGAGACCTTTTTGGGGAAGGGTTCTTCCTGAGCCCCTTTCAAAAGGATAGTTCCTCTCTGTCTTCGATTGCAGGATGGCTCCTTTTATTCCAGTTACCGGGATGGGGCTGTTTTCCCTGTCCCTTGTCCTCCATATACTCCTCTGGAGATGGCGCACACCACGGAACTACCTCAGAAGTCTGATGGTGGTATTTCTGATAGTGCCGTTGATAGGCGCTGGTGTGCTCTGGTATGTAATGGATATTACCTTAGTTGAATGGTTAGCCATACTCCTTCTCCATCTCTCACTGAGTATAGCCTATATTTTTACCTATCCTGCGGTTCAGGCGAGGTGTCCGTCCCTTTATATGCTCCTTCTCATAGGCGATTCCATGCCAGCAGGGCTGGCTCCAGATAGCCTTAAGGTCTTTTTTGATGCGGATAGCCTCAGGGATTCACGCCTGAGAGATCTTATAGAACTCGGCCTTGTAAGAGAATCGAACGGACTCTATTCCATTACAGGTACGGGAAGGGTTGTCATCTCTTTGTTTATCCTGTTCCGCGGTGTACTCGGTCTGCCGATGGGAAGGGGATAGGGAGGGATCGGGATGGACGATATTGCAAGGCTTCTTATCTTACTCATCCTTTCACCCCTTGTGGTGCTTACCCTTCATACAGTGGTATCCAGGTACTACAGGGGCAGGGTGGTGGATACCTCCCCTCAGATGGTGAGCATATTATGCGTCCTCCTCGGGCATATACCGATGGGGTTTTCTATCTGGTATCTTGTTCTGAAGGATTTTCTGTCAGCACCAGACAGGCTTATATCCACTGCCCTTTATTCCCTTGTGGTGTACAATGCCATGGGATATACGTACTTTCATGTCTTCAACATGAGCGAGACATCGAGACGCATAAGGATACTCTATGAGATATACAGGGCTGGGGCTTTAAGCCAGCCCGATATAGCCAGACTCTATGATACCGATGATATGGTCTCTGTGCGCATAGAGAGGCTCGTTCTCATGGGACAGATAAAGCAATACCATGGTCGTTACGTACTCGATAGACGCCTTTTCTACCACGTAGCCAGGGCAGTGGCACTCTGGGGTACAATCATAAGGAGCCCCTTTATACTCTCCATCACGGAGAAGAACGCAGTCGATCCCCGGGGACCTTTCGCCGATGGGAAAAGGCGGTGAGAGGGAAACCCCTTTTACAAAAGGGGTTTCCCTCAAACTCCCTTCCCCAAAACCTTAATCTAAAGTTTTTTTGGGAAAGGGGCATGGGGAAAACACCTTTTTACCAGAAAAGGGCGATAGCCCCAAGGGTTTTCCCCACAACAAAGATTCAGGTCCGATTTGATGACCCATTACCTTATTTTTTAAAATCCTTGACCTTGTAAGTC
>WGFF01000099.1 GCA_015492355.1 Deltaproteobacteria bacterium | reverse complement strand
TTACAAAAGGGGTTTCCCTCAGGTTTCTCCAGGGAGTCCTTCCGTAGTGGTTTCTTAAGACCATTTTCTTCCCCGTGCCTTTTGCGGGCGCAGGGCTACTTAAAAAGACAGGAGGTAATGACATAGAGATGAAAGAGGGGATCCATCCAAGATATGAGCCTACAAAGATAAAGTGTGTATGTGGCTTTGAGATAGAGACCCGCTCTACAAAAAAGGGCATATCCGCGGAGATATGCTCGAACTGTCACCCCTTCTTTACAGGCACCCAGAAACTCGTGGATACAGCAGGCAGGGTGGATAAGTTCAGGCGCAAATATCAGAAAAGGAAAGTATAGAAATGGTGGGCTTGATGTGAAGGTAGTCCTTCTGAATTTCACACCAGAGCCTGAAAAAACAGTCTCCCTCGCAGGGAAACTATGCTATTCAAAGAGCACCATCAGTGAACTCGAAGAGAGGGTAAAGAACATATCCTTTGAGGACTTCCTCGGCAGGATAGTGGGGATGGGTCATCTCTCGATCCTTGAGCACTCATCCTTTACATTCGGCATAGAGGGTATATCAAGGGCAACATCCCACCAGCTCGTCCGCCACCGTCTGGCATCATACTCCCAGCAGAGCCAGAGATACGTTAAATTCGACAGACCAGAGTACGTGCTACCCCCCTCCATAGAGAAGGACAGGGAGAAGAAAAAGAGATTCGAGAATACAGTAAAGAGGCTCTTTAAGTTCTACAGGGAGCTTGTGGACGGGGGTATACCCGCAGAGGATGCAAGGTATATCCTTCCCAATGCAACATGCACGAGGATAATAGTTACCATGAACGCAAGGGAGTTGCTCCATTTCTTTCGTCTGAGGTGCTGTGAGAGGGCGCAGTGGGAGATAAGGGAGATGGCTTGCAGGATGCTCTCCCTTGTGAAGAAGGTCGCACCTGTTGTGTTCAGGGATGCGGGTCCTTCGTGTGTAAAGGGAAGATGCAGTGAGGGAGATCTCAGCTGTGGCAGACCCGCTGAGATAAGAAAGAAATTCAGGAGTATGTAAGAGAGAAAAAACCATGTTCCTCAAGAAACTCGAAGAGGTAGAGAAGAGATACATGGAACTGGGGGATCTCCTCAGTCGCACCGACATCATTGCAGACCAGGAGACCTACCGCAGGTATGTAAAGGAACATGCCTCGCTCTCTGAGACTGTGGAGGTCTTCAGGGAACTGAAGAAGGTGGAAAGGGAACTCGAGGAGAACAGGCTCATCCTTGCGGGCAGGGACGAGGAACTCAAAGCCCTTGCCAAGGAGGAGATACCCCTTCTCCAGAAAAAAAAGGAGGAACTCGAAAGGAGACTGAAGATAATGCTCCTCCCAAAGGACCCCAACGACGAAAAGAACGTGATACTCGAGATAAGGGCTGGTGCTGGTGGGGAGGAGTCTGCGCTATTTGCTGCGGAACTTTTCAGGATGTATGCACGCTATGCAGAGGCACGGGGCTGGAAGGTGGAGGTGTTGAGCTCCAATCCCACAGGGCTCAATGGGCTCAAAGAGGTAATAGCCATGATCGAGGGCAAGGGGGCATACTCAAGGCTTAAGTACGAAAGCGGGGTGCACAGGGTCCAGAGGGTACCTGAGACAGAGGCCTCAGGAAGACGTCATACATCCACTGTGACGGTTGCTGTCCTGCCAGAGGCAGAGGAGGTGGAGGTGGATATAAAGGAGGATGACCTGAGGATAGATACCTTCAGGGCTGGTGGACATGGTGGACAGAATGTAAACAAGGTGGAGACAGCAGTAAGGATTACCCATATACCAACAGGTATAGTTGTAACCTGTCAGGATGAAAAGAGCCAGCACAAAAACCGCCAGAAGGCGATGAAGATACTGATGGCACGGATAATGGACAGGATGATACAGGAACAGCAAAAAAAGATAGCCCTTGAAAGAAGGTCCCAGGTGGGCACTGGTGACAGGAGCGAGAAGATACGTACATACAACTTCCCGCAGAACCGTGTCACAGACCACCGCATAGGTCTTACCCTCTATAAACTCAACGAGATACTCGAAGGCGATATCGACGAACTTACAGACAATCTCATAGCCTACTACCAGGCAGAGGCATTGAAAGGGGCTGAGGCTTGAGACACCGCCTTGAACCGAAGCCTGTCTGGAGAACAAAAGGACAAAACCCCTTTTTCCAGCCCCTTGGACTGGTATAATTCCTGTACTCTGGGTGAGATACTTTTTGTAAGGTAATGGGTATCTTTTTCGGACTAAGTCCTGAGGGAAACCCCTTTTGTAAAAGGGGTTTCCCTCAAACTCCCTTCCCCAAAACTTCTGGTTTAAAGTCTCTGGGGGGCAGGAAAGGGGCTATCGTCCTCTGTACGGGACTACAAACAAGACCCTAATCTGAAAAAATGGAAAAGATAGTCATAGAAGGTGGCAACAGGCTCATAGGCGAGGTATCTGTAAGCGGGGCAAAGAATGCCATACTCCCTCTGATGGCAGCATCCATCCTTGTGGACGGATGGAATGTAATAAGAAACGTCCCCTCCCTCAGGGATATAAAGACCTTCAGGGACCTGCTCCTCCACATAGGCTGTGAGGTGGATGAGGACCCTGAGGAGAAGACCATAAGGATAAGGGCGCATGAGATAACCTCTTTTGAGGCACCATACGAGATGGTGAAGACCATGAGGGCATCCATACTTGTGCTCGGACCACTGGTCTCAAGGTTCAGGAGGGCAAGGGTGAGTCTGCCTGGGGGATGTGCCATAGGTACAAGACCAGTGGACGTACATCTCATGGGACTCAAAAAGATAGGTTGTGATGTGACCCTCGAACATGGTTATATAAATGTAAAGGCTGATAGACTCATAGGTACAAGGATATACCTCGATATACCCTCTGTTACTGGCACAGAGAACCTCATGCTGGCAGGTGTACATGCAGAGGGGGTGACGGTGATAGAGAATGCAGCCATGGAGCCTGAGGTGGTATTCCTTGCAGAGTCCCTCAACAGGATGGGGGCACAGATAAGAGGGGCAGGTACAGATACCATAACCATAGAGGGTGTGAGGGAACTCCATCCAGCAGAACACACGGTTATACCCGACAGGATAGAGGCAGGTACCTTCATGATAGCAACTGCAATGACACGTGGTAATGTGCTCATAAAGAACTGTCCCCTGGAGTACCTCGACTCCCTCAACCTGAAGCTCAAGGAGGCGGGTGTGGACGTGAGGGCTGAGAACAGTGGTGTGAGGGTCATAGGGGACTATCCACTGAGGAGTGTGGATATAAAGACACTGCCCTATCCAGGTTTCCCAACAGATATGCAGGCACAGATGATGGCAATGATGACCATCTCCAGCGGGCTAAGTGTCATAACAGAGACGGTCTTTGAAAACAGATTCATGCACGTGGGAGAACTCAAACGTATGGGTGCGGATATCATCATCAATGGCAACTGTGCCATTGTCAAGGGTGTGGAGCGACTGAGTGGGGCACCACTCATGGCAACCGATCTCAGGGCAAGTGCATCCCTTGTGCTTGCAGGGCTCGTTGCAGATGGTGTGACAGAGGTATCGAGGATATACCACCTGGACAGGGGCTATGAGAACATAGAGAAGAAACTCTCGGGACTCGGTGCGAGGATAAAGAGGATAAACAGTGAATAAAAGGGACATACTGACCATCGCCCTGCCAAAGGGCAAGGTTCTCAGGGAATCACTCCAGCTCCTGAAGAGGGCTGGCATGGATGCAGATGGTGTGCTCCACGACGAAAGGAGGCTCATATTCGAAAATATGGACGAGGGACTGAGATTCATGATTGTGAGGAGCCAGGATGTACCCACCTATGTGGAGCACGGTGCATCGGACCTGGGAATAGCGGGCAGGGATGTGATACTCGAACAGGGAAAGGACCTCTATGAACCACTCGACCTGGGTATAGGTAGATGCAGGATGGTTGTAGCAGAGCCAGAGGAGCTGAAAAAAAGAGACAACCCCACACACTGGACATACATAAGGGTGGCAACCAAGTATCCAAACATAACACAGAGATACTTCCTCCAAAAGGGCATAGAGGTAGAGATAATAAAACTCTACGGCTCCATAGAACTCGCACCCATACTCGGTCTCTCAGAAAGGATAGTGGATATCGTGGAGACAGGCGAAACACTCAGAAAAAACGGGCTCGTCGTGGTGGAGGAGATAATGGATATAACGAGTAAGCTTGTTTGCAACAGGGCGAGCCTGAAGACAAAACCACGCAGGATAAAGGAATTCATCGAAAGACTCGCCAGGGTTCTAAAACCGGAGAAGGGACAGGGATGAGGATAATCCACACAAAGGATAGTGCCTTCAAGGAGGTACTCCAGTCCATCACCTCAAGGGGTGATGTGGATACAAAAGAGATAGAAAAGGACGTAAGGAACATCCTTGAGGATGTAAGGAGGAGGGGAGATACCGCCCTTTTCGAGTATACAGAAAGGTTCGATGGCGTGGATATAAGGGATGGCATGGTGGTGGAGAGAAGGGAGATGGAATCCGCCCTGGATGCCATCCCCAGGAGGGACCGCAGGGTAGTTGAACTCGCCATAAAGAGGATCGAGGACTTCCACAGAAGGTCTGTGCCAGAGTCATGGTTCCTTACAGAGGAGAAGGGGACCATACTCGGTCAAAAGGTAACCCCGATTGAGAGGGCTGGTGTGTATGTACCGGGTGGCAAGGCTGTATATCCATCCACTGTCATCATGAATGTAGTGCCTGCCAAGGTTGCTGGTGTGGACGAGGTTGTAATGGTCACCCCTCCTCGCAGGAAGGGTATAAACCCCTATGTACTTGCCACAGCCTTCCTTACAGGTGTGGACAGGATATACCGTGTGGGCGGTGTACAGGCAATAGGTGCGCTGGCATACGGTACAGAGACCATCCCCAAGGTGGACAAGATTGTCGGACCTGGCAACATATACGTTGCCACTGCCAAAAGGCTCGTATTCGGAACAGTGGACATAGATATGGTTGCTGGTCCGAGTGAGATACTTATTGTAAACGACGGTACCGGCAGACCAGAGTGGATAGCCATGGATCTTCTCTCGCAGGCAGAGCATGATGAGCTCGCCTCAAGCATACTCATAACCACATCCCGTTCCATGGCAGAAAAGGTAAAAAGGGAGGTAGAAAAAGCCCTCAGGGGCCTGAAACGTAAAACCATAGCCAGGGCATCCACTGAAAGATACGGGGTTATCATAGTGGCAGGAGACATCCGTGAAGCCATCCGTATTACCAACCGCATCGCCCCCGAGCATCTCGAACTCTTTGTGGAGAGACCGTTCGACATACTCGGGTACGTAAGGAATGCAGGGTGTATCTTCCTCGGCAGATACACACCCGAACCCGTGGGTGACTACCTTGCAGGACCGAATCACGTACTCCCCACAGGTGGCACAGCAAGGTTCTCCTCCCCACTTGGTGTGGAGGATTTTTTAAAGCGCTCGAGTATAATAAGTTTTTCCAGAGATGCACTCAACGAACTCAAAAAGCCCATAGAAAGGCTTGCAACCATAGAGGGACTTACAGCACACAGGGAGAGTGTGAGGATAAGGGAGGAATAAGTCTTTTCTTCCATAGGACCACGAACAGGAAAGATACCATTTCCATGGAGAGGGAACATGGCGAGAAGGGCAAAGGTGGATAGAAAAACAACAGAGACAGACATATCCCTTGAGATCGAGCTCGATGGCACGGGGAGATATGAGGTGGATACCTCCATTCCCTTTTTCGACCACATGCTGGCTCTCTTTTCCAGACATGGATTGTTCGATATCACGCTGAAGGCGCGTGGCGATACGGATGTGGACTTCCACCATACCGTTGAGGATGTGGGGTTATGTCTCGGTGAGGCTATGGCAGGGGCGCTCGGTGATAAAAAGGGCATAAGAAGGTACGGTAGTGCCACCGTACCCATGATGGATGCCCTTGCAACAGTGGTGGTGGATGTGGGTGGCAGACCATACCTGAAATACAACGTAAGTCCACCAGAGCCGTACACAAGGACCGATGGTACGGATTTCGACCCCAGACTCGTAGAGGAGTTTTTGAGGGCCTTTTCAAACACCTCAGGTACAGACCTCCATGTAACCCTCCACTACGGAAGGGACGTACACCATTCGGTTGAGGCGATATTCAAGGCACTTGGCAGGGCACTGAGAGAGGCAGTGGAGATAGACCCGAGGATAGAGGGTGTCCTGTCCACCAAGGGTAGACTTTGAGATTCCACAGATGATAGCGGTTATAGACTACAATATGGGTAACGTAAGGAGTGTGGAGAAGGGGTTTCATAGGATAGGCATGGATGCCGTCGTAACAAGAGACCCCGGTGTTATAAGGGATGCCACCCATGTGGTACTCCCAGGGGTCGGTGCATTCAGGGATTGTATGGACAATCTTGAGCGCTTCGGACTCATAGACGTTATAAGGGATGGCATAGAATCTGGCAAGCCATTCCTCGGTATATGTCTGGGCTTGCAGGTACTCTTTGAAGAGAGTCATGAGTTCGGCATCCACAGGGGACTCAGCATCATAAAGGGTAAGGTGGTACGCTTCCCCTCTGACATGGAGGTGGATGGAGAGAGACTCAAGGTACCGCACATGGGCTGGAATCAGATAAATATAAAAAAGCCCTCCCCTCTCCTCACTGGCATAGATGACGGGACATACTTCTACTTCGTCCATTCTTACTACTGTGTGCCTGATGAGGACGAGGTTGTAATTACCACATCATCCTATGGTGTCGAATTCGTGAGCACCATCTCCAGGGACAACATATTTGCCTGCCAGTTCCATCCAGAGAAGAGCCAGAAGGTGGGACTCAGGCTCCTTAAAAACTTTGCGGGTATGAGGTAGGGCAGAATGATCGTGATACCTGCCATAGATATAAGAAAGGGAAGGTGTGTTAGGCTTGTACAGGGTCGCAAGGAGGATGAGATTGTATACTCCTCTGACCCTGTATCCGTTGCAAGGAGATGGAAGGAGATGGGTGCAAGCCTCATCCATGTTGTCGATCTCGATGGTGCATTTGAAGGAAGGGCAAGGAACCGGGATATCGTAAAATCCATGGTAGAGTCGGTCGATGTGGATGTACAGGTGGGCGGAGGTATAAGGGATGAGGAGACCGCAACCTCGTATCTCGCCATGGACAGGGTAAGGAGGATAATCCTCGGCACAAGTGCCTACGAGAACATGGAATTTGTAAAGAATCTATCTAAGAGATATCCAGGGAGGATCGCAGTGGGTATAGATGCAAGGGATGGAATGGTCGCCATAAAGGGTTGGAAGGATACTACCGATATAAAGGCTGTGGAGCTTGCAAGAAGGCTTGAGGATGGGGGTATATCGTGTATCATCTATACAGACATCTCCAGGGACGGTATGCTCAGGGGACCGAATACAGAATCCATAGAGGAGATGGTACGGGCAGTGGATATACCTGTTATAGCCTCTGGTGGTGTATCGTCCAGGGGCGATGTGGAAAGGCTCAGGGGTATAAAGGGGCTTGAGGGTGTGATTATAGGCAGGGCACTCTATACCGGTGATGTAGACCTCAGGGAGGTTATCTGAAAAAAGTAATGGGTATCTTTTTCGGACTAAGTCC
>WGFF01000098.1 GCA_015492355.1 Deltaproteobacteria bacterium | reverse complement strand
CCCCCCTTCCCAAAAAACTTTAGATTAAAAGTTTTGGGGAAGGGAGTTTGAGGGAAACCCCTTTTACTAAAGGGGTTTCCCTCAGAAAAAGATACCCATTAAACCTCTGGATAGGTGGAAGATAAAGGGATAGCCCCGGAGGATATTCCACCCAGTCCCTCTCGAATGCCGGGGGTAAAAAGAAAGGGGGGATATCCCCCCTTTCATAGAGTTATACAGGCTTTTAACTCTCTTCTCGAATCGGTTGATCAGAAGGCAGCGAATATCATGAGGGTGGAGAGCATATCGCCATTTGCATCCTCGTTGTTTGCCCTCAGATCGTAGTAGTCACCATTGTACCATGTATTGTTGAACTGGAGCTGGAAGTTCTGTGCAAGGAGATAAGTTGCACCAACAGTAATGGCATTCTGGGCATCTTTTCCATTGCCACTCGGGTCTCCGTTCTTGCCACTGCGGTAGCCCAGTGCAAGTGTTGCCTTGTTAGGGATGACCCCGAGTTCAGCGAGCACAGCCCATGCGTTCTTGTCATCGTTTGTGCTGGTGTTGAAGATATTCTGAGGTGTCTTGTTATCGGTACCAGCAGGGTCTGACTTGTCTGCTGTAGCATAGGAGAGATAGATACCGAGAGGCAGATTTGCCACCTTACCCTGTGCCTGTGCATCTATCGCCCATGCATCTGCCTTCTGTCTTGTATCTCCATCATACTTTGTTGTACCGCCCCACCACTGAAAACCGAAGGCAAGGTCCCAGTCGCCCATCTCTGGTGTAAGGGCGCCACGCACATAGTGGAGGTATGGACCTGCATCCACATGCTTACCTGTCTCTGGTGCCCAGATTGTGTAGTTGAAAAAGCCCATGGGATTGTACGCTACAAAACCGATACCCTGGGCGGCAACAGCAGTGCCTATGTACTGCTGTGCGGATATTTCTGTTCTGTGTTCGAGGGCACGGATATTCTTGATGGCTCCTGTACCGAGCACCTCAAAGGAGAAGGCAGGTCCAAGCCCATCGGTTGTAAATGGAACGATCTCAAGGTGTGTCTCACCTACCTCATAACCGATTGGTAGCTTGAAGGAGGCAAACATGGGAGAGGTCTCGTCAGCCATCTGTGCCTCAAGTATAAAGCCTATATGCTCACCCACACGTCCGCCGAGAAAGAGTGCGGCTTCATCGGGCAGTTGATACTCACCTTTGTTGGTGCCCATTGCATCGTTGTCACCGTTTGTCTTCTGATATCTGATCTTTGTTACGAGTGCTGCGTTGAGTACACTCGGCAGAGAAAGCATATCGCCCTCAAGAAGGCTCTGCCCACCTACCTGTGTGAATCCCCCACCTTTGAAATTACGACCGTAACTGGTGAGGTTAGGAAAGTGCTGGAAATGACAGGCGGTACAGTTCTGACCTGTCTGCCTGGCAAAGGCAGGAATAGCCTCTGCCTTCTGAGGGGCAAAAAGGAGTACAGCAAAGGCAAACAAGACCGCCAGCGAACAGAAGATTTTTCCCTTCATCAAATTACCTCCTTTTTAGGTTTTTGGCTGAGTTGTAAAACTTAGGATGGTTAACTCCCTTCAAAAAAGACCATCGGGTTAATTTTTGGATTCAAATATAACATGTGCTATACATTTGTCAAGAGAAAACAGCACTAAAAAGGGGAAAGCGCATGCCTCTTCTTTGCGCCTTCCCCTTCGTTCAGAGGGGCGTATGGGAAGAGTTCTGGAGAGATTGCTCCTTATCCCTTAATCCCTTAAAATGCAGCGTCAAAGCCTACAAGTATGTAGCCCTCCTTTGTTTCGTGACCGACGTAGTCATCATCCTTGTCTTTACCGAGGAAGTCTACATTACCTTCTATTATGCCCTTGAGATTGGTCATGAAGTAGTAAGATGCAGTGAGTGTGAGGCTGTTTATGTCTATTCCTTCATACACTGTCTTTGTGCCATCTAAATCGCCTGCATCTGCGTAGTTGTACAACAGGGAGAATACCCACTGTTCGGAGTGGATATAATCCAGCCCTGCAAAACCACCGTACCATTCGTAGTTCCTTCCATCCTTGATGAATTCCTCCCATCTGTTCCACAGTGCCTGGAAGAACCAGTAGACCCTGTCATCCATGTTGCCAGAGAGGTCTATACCGAGGATGACCTTATCTGTCTTTTTTGTTGAGGTGATGTTTTTCTGTTTCCCTGCAAGGGCAAAGACCCCCGCTGTTACAGGACCCACCTCTGTACCTATGCGTCCGAATATGGATTTATCCCTGTCGTTATCGAACATATGGTCAGGTCTTCTGTAGCCAGGGCTGTTGATGTTGAAGTTCTGGGAGATACCGTTACCGTTGACAGCACCTATGGCGAGATCGAGGTGTCCCACCCTGCGATCCAGCACTATACCCCTGTCATAGGTTATACCAGCCATACGGTATACCATGTAGTCCTGGAACGTAAGGCGCAGTTCCCTGGGGAACATAAGATCGGATACCTGAAACTGTCCGATCTGAAGGGCTATTCCGGTAGACAGTATATCATCGTGACGAAACCACGCATCCTCAATAACGGTCTCACCGTTACTCCCCTTTTCAGCGAATATACCGTAAAAGTAATAACTGATGTGTTCGGACAGAGGTGCCGCGGAGAAGAGTTTTATCATGTAAGGTCCCTGAAAGTCCAGCTCGGCATCATTGTCTGTGGGACCTGTGGTTGGGTCTATCTCCTTTGCCTGCCTTACCTGGGTGTAAGCCATGGTACGGAGTGCCAGGGCTGGAAACTTCGGGAGTGCAAGACGTTCGTCCCCAGTATCGACCGTACCAGCTTCCTTCCAGTTGGGGAGTTTCATGTTCTTGAGTACAAACTCCTCTCCAAAACTGTTAAGGCGTGGATATGCAGCGTGACATAGCCTGCAACTTGCCCCGTACTGACGGGCGAAGATGGGTACAGCCTCCGCCCTCTCGTACAGGCAGAGAACGACAAACACAGAGAGTACAACCGCTGTTGCAAGAAGCCTCCAGATGTTTGCAAACACAGAGAGCACCATTAAGGCCACCTCCTACCAGGGATTTTAATAGATTGTAGCACAAAAAGATTAAAAGACTATTAAATAAGGCTATGTATTGTCATGTTCCATGGGAATATTCGGGCAGATGAAACCCAGTATCCTTTAAGAACGGTTAAGCCGTCTTTTCATGGATAGATAGTGCTCATGGCTCCATACCCTCAAGTAGGGGTTTATGAGGTCTGCCAGAATGCCTCTATTCTGTTAATCCCCACAGGCTATGGTCTTTTGGGGGATTTCAGAGGATATAACTTCTTGAAGTCCTGCCCTGTATGCGAGGAGATTCACTCCTTTGCAAGCCATAATCCCTTGAACAAAAAGAGAGAATATGTTAAAAAAGACCAGAAAGAGGGTACGATGCAGCAGGGTTTCAATCAGGACCTCATATACAAGGGCGAAAGGTACCATATCCAGACAGAGGATGGGGGGCTAAAGAATCCTGTTATAACCACCATCCTCTTTAAAGAGGGTAGTATTATCGCTGTAAAACGCACCAGTTATGCGGATATAATAAAATTCGAGAGGCTCGACAAGGTAGTGAAGGAGATAATGAGCGAACAGCACAACTCCCTTATAAAGGCCCTGAAAGAGGGGAGGTTTGAGAAAAGATCTGAACCTACCTTGAGCCAGAATCAGGGTTTTTGAGATAATTCCTTCCTCTATTTGAGAGAGTTTGTAAAATAATACCAGAGAGGTTCCCCTTGTACCTTCCTTGCGTATCTCTGGAGGCTTTAGAGCCACTCCTTTTGAAGAGGGTATTCTTTGAACCATGGCAATAACAGCGATAAGAGGCTTTAATGACATACTCCCTGGTGATAGTGATGTGTGGCGCAGGATAGAGAAAGAGGCGGTGGAGGTGTTTGTGGGCTTCGGCTTCTCCGAGATAAAGATACCCGTGGTGGAAAGGACCGAACTCTTCCTCAGGAGTATAGGACAGGGAACGGACATAGTGGAAAAGGAGATGTATACCTTCTGTGATCGTCGTGGAGAATCCCTTTCTTTGAGACCCGAAGGCACAGCATCCGTTGTAAGGGCTTATATAGAACACAGGCTCTATGAGAGGACACCTGTATGCAGGCTTTTTTACAGTGGACCCATGTTCAGATACGAAAGACCACAGAAGGGCAGATACCGCCAGTTCTACCAGATAGGTGCGGAGGTGCTGGGAGAAAAAAGCCCGAAGCTCGATGCAGAGATACTCCAGATGGTACTCATGGTACTCGAAAGGCTGGGGCTTAAGGATACAACCCTCTATATAAATTCCCTTGGCTGTACCCTTTGTAGGCCCCCTTTCAGAAATAGGCTCATAGCATTCCTCGAAAAGAAGAGAGAAGGGCTCTGTGAGGACTGCAACAGAAGGATGGGGGTGAATCCCCTGAGGGTACTGGATTGTAAGAACAGTGCATGTATTGAAGCGATTACTGATGCCCCGTCCATACTCGATAGCCTCTGTGATACCTGTAGAGAGCACTTCTCAGAGGTTAGAAGGCGCCTCGAGCTTACTGGTATAGACTACACTGTCAATCCCAGGATGGTAAGGGGGCTTGATTACTATACCAGGACTGCCTTCGAGATAACCTCCGAGGGGCTCGGCGCACAGAATGCCATTGTTGCTGGTGGAAGGTATGACAACCTTGTAAAGGAGCTCGGTGGTCCAGATACCCCCTGTTTTGGCTTTGCCATGGGGGTTGAACGCATCGCCCTCGTTGTAAAGGATAGATACAGGGGCTCTGTTCCCCTTACTGTATTCATACCCATGGGCGATGACGCAGAGAGAGAGGGGATACAGATAGTAGGGATTTTGAGAGACAGGGGGATAAGGGTTGTTGTTGACTACAGGGATGGTTCGCTTAAGGGCAGGATGAGAAGGGCGGACAGACTCGGGGCGAGATTTGTCATCATACTCGGTGAGGATGAGCTCCGCAGTGGTGTTGTAACCCTGAGGGATATGGAATCAGGGCTACAGGAGCGGGTCTCTCTCGACCTTGCAGTGGATAGGATACAGCTGGAACTGAAAGAGAGATGAGGGAAAACCACACCAGATTACCGCCCACGGAGGCAGGGTGTCTCATCTGTCTTTTCAGTATATGGAATAGAAGAGGCTATTTTACAGACGGGGTCTTCCCGCAGGTTCAATCAAGATAGTATACCAATAAAAAACAGCAAAGGGGTCAGGGTTATGTTCGATACGGGTGGGGAGTTTTCAGTGGTTCTGGCAACAGCCTTTGCAATATTTCTTGTCATATCCCTGTGTGTACTCATAATCCTGTGGATAGCCATGCCGTTTTCTGTCTTTGGCATCAAGGACCTCATGAGAGAGGCTATAGAAGAGCAGAAAAAGACAAACCAACTCTTAAAAGCCCTTGTTAAAAGGGATGTGGAAGGGGAGGCAGAAAAGCCCCCTGAGGAAGAAAAGGAAGAGGATGTTTTGAGGATAGAGTGATGATACCCTTAATTAGAGGGGTGTGGGGTGGAACCTGTTGTAGTAACATTTCAGGATAAAGAGGTTTCCCTTATGTTCCGAGGTCTATTATGAATGGCAAGAAAGCCCTGACCCTCAAGTACGTTGCGGGTGTTTTGAGAAAAAAGGGCTTTATAACACCCGAGCAGGAAAGGGAGATACTCATAAAGGGTGAGCAACAGAGGGCAAGACTCAAAAGACACCATGAGACCTTCTATTCCGGCAAGAAATTCCACGTCATCCATGAGTCCATCTCTCCGGCAGAGGTAATAGCATCCTTCAACCTTGAGATTCCAGGTACAGGTAAGGTTCTGTCAGAGGATATAATCACAGAGGCAATAGCCCAGGACACAGGGCTACCCTACAGAAAGATAGACCCCCTCAAGCTCGATCTCGACGTGGTTACATCCTACATCCCGCGCCCCTTTGCACAGAGGCATCTGGTCATACCCATCGAGGAAAAGGATGGCATCATCACCGTTGCCATTGCAGACCCATTTGACCTTGAGGCAGTGGAGAATCTCAAAAGGACGTTGAAGATGAAGATAAGACTTGTTCTGAGCTCCAAGACGGATATCCTCAAGATAGTAAGGGAGTTTTATGGCTTCAGGTACTCGGTCATAGCGGCTGAAAAGGAACGCACCGGCGGGATCGACCTCGGCAATCTTGAGCAGTACGTAAGGCTCAAGGGCGAGACAGAGATAGAGGCAACGGATCAGCATATTGTAAACGCTGTTGAGTACCTACTCCATTATGCATACGATCAGAGGGCGAGTGATATACATATTGAGCCGAAAAGGGACAGGTCCCTTGTAAGGCTTCGCATCGACGGCGTGCTCCACTACATACATACCATCCCGAGGGTGGTCCATCCATCCATTGTCTCAAGGATCAAGATGCTCTCGAGGATGGACATTGCAGAGAAGAGGAGACCACAGGACGGCAGGATAAAGACAGCCTTCAGGGGAAGGGAGATAGAGCTCAGGGTATCGACACTCCCCACAGCCTTTGGAGAGAAGATAGTCATAAGGATATTCGATCCTGATATCCTGTTCCAGGACCTCAAAGACCTCGGCTTCTATCCGAGGGAACTCCAGCTTTTCAACTCCTTTCTCAAGAAGACACACGGCATAATACTCGTAACAGGTCCCACAGGCAGTGGCAAGACCACCACCCTTTATTCAGCACTCAAGTTTCTCTCCTCTCCAGAGGTGAATATAGTAACCATCGAGGATCCGATAGAGATGGTGGTGGAGGATTTCAATCAGGTGGGTGTTCAGCCACAGATAGGGCTTGATTTTGCAGAATCTCTAAGGACCATCCTTAGACAGGACCCTGATATAATAATGGTCGGCGAGATAAGGGACCCAGAGACAGCAAGCAATGCAGTGCAGGCAGCACTCACAGGCCATCTTGTGCTATCCACACTCCATACAAATGATGCGCCATCATCCGTTACAAGGCTTCTCGACCTCGGTGTACCAGATTTTCTCATATCATCCACTGTACTCGGTGTGGTTGCACAGAGGCTCGTAAGAAAGATATGCAGTGAATGTAAAAAACAGCGTGACCTAAAGCCAGAGGAGCTCGAACACCTGAGACTGCCAGAGAAGACATACACGGTGTATTACGGTGAGGGGTGCAGGGAATGCAGGGGAACTGGTTACAAGGGCAGGACAGGTATATTCGAGATAATGGCTATCTCAGAGAGGATAAGGAACATCCTTTCGAGAACACACGATACAGGAGAGATAAGAAAGATAGCAAGGTCAGAGGGCATGATGACACTCAGAGAGGCTGCGATAAAGAAGATGCTCGATGGTATTACAACCTATGAGGAGGTAGTATCAGTAACAGGCTAAGGTCTTTGGGATATGAAGATAAAGACAGCAGAGTTTGTTGCAGGTGCTGTGAGTCCAGCCCATTATCCTAAGGACAGGCTTCCAGAGATAGCACTGGTGGGACGGAGTAACGTTGGAAAATCATCCCTCATAAATACCTTTACAGGAAGAAAGAGGCTTGCCAGAACAAGCTCAACACCTGGCAAGACAACAACCATAAACTTCTACAGAATAAACAATGCATTCTATCTTGTCGATCTCCCAGGTTATGGATACGCAAAGGTGCCTGCCTGTGTAAAACGAAAATGGAAGCCCATGGTTGAGAGATACTTTAAGAGCCGGGATAACCT
>WGFF01000097.1 GCA_015492355.1 Deltaproteobacteria bacterium | reverse complement strand
TTGCAAGGGCATCACTCTTTGGCTACAGGGCACTGGTGGAGATGACCGGCTCTGGAAACCTCAAAAAGGCAGAGCAGAACTACAGGGAACAGCTCCTATGGGCGGAAAAGGCACATTCCAGTTCTCTAAGGGTATTCCATGCAACAGGACTATGTTACTGCCTTTTCTGGCAGGGAAGACTCTCTGAGGCAGAAATATTGCTCTCTGATACAGCACCACTCTGCGAACTGAAGGAGACTTCCATTATATGTAGGATATATTTCCAGATAACACAGGCTTTATTTCATGGTATAAGGGGTGAGCACGATCGGGGAAGAAAACTCATAGAGGAGATACTGAGCCTGCCCTTCTTTGAGAGCCTACCCCCACCTGTCTTTTATCTTGGATACGGGAATCTACTTTATGTACTCTCGCAAAAAAGTACACCGCAGGAGATAGACGAGATATCCACAAGACTCAGAAAGCGCGCCATTCCTGAGCAGAACTATTTTCACCACTCCTACATGCATTTTACACTCGGTATTGCCTATCTTGGTATGAATCTCGCCCACAAGGCATTCATCCACAGTGAAGAGGCAATAAAGAGGGGAAACTTAAGCCAGAGTCCTGTTGCAGGACTCATGCCCATGGTCTTGAAAGGGCAGGCACTTAAAGATATGGGCGAGGAGAAAAAGGCTCTGGATCATCTCATCAAATGGGTGGATATACTCTACAACGCAGGTATAAATATACTCGCATCCCTTGGTTGTGTTGAGATAGCCGACCTGCTGGTAAAAAGAGGTGCCATAGAACGTGCAAGGGAGTATTTTGAAAGGGCTGTTGAATTAATGCCATCTGGAGAGGGTCCTCCAAGGTTGTACCGTCCACCAGAATTCCTTACGAATATAAAAAAGAGGCTCTATCCAGAGGTAAGTCAAATAACCTCTGAGCCAGATCTGACCGACGCACCTGTAAGTATAAGGACCTTTGGCACCCTTTCAGTAAAGATAGGTAACAGGGTTGTATACGATCGTAAGTGGCGTGGTGGAAGGACAAAATTGCTCCTCAAGGCACTCGTAGTGTATGGTGGGACAAAGATACCAGAGGAGGTCCTTCTGGATACCATCTGGCCCGATACAGATGGAGACAGGGCTATAAAGAACCTCAAGGTAGCCATATCAAGACTAAGAAGATGTGGTGTTAAAAAGGATGAAGAGCCTCTGCCATGGATTACTGTGCGGCACAGGCAGGTCTCACTTTCAAGGTCACTCTGTGCTGTTGATTCGCTCATCTTCAGGAAGACACTTGCAAGGGGACTTAAAGAGGAAGATCCTGTTCTCCTTCGCAAGGCACTCGACCTTTACAGTGACGATTTCCTCGTCCATGACATAAACGAGGCTTGGATTATAAAACACCGTGAGATACTGCGTGAGGAATTTGAAAGGGGGGTAATGACCTTTGCAGAGATGTCCATAAAAAGGGGCTCTCCAGAGGATTCCGTACCATACCTCCAGAAGGCGATAGAAAGAGACCCACTTCATGAACCTCTCCATGCATCACTCATGCGTGTGTATCTCGAGATGGGCTACCCATCCAGGGCATTGAAGGTGTTCAAGGAGGCAAAACATATCCTCAAGGAAAGGCTCGGCATAGAACCTGGCTCTGTCCTTATCTCGCTTGCCAGAAAGGCAGGTGGAAAACACTGATCCAAAAACCTTAAACCTTTCTTGACCGTAACGGTATGTATCTCTATATGTGAATAGTGTTTGACAAACAGTATTGTATTAGGTTAAATTATCTTTTACCATCAGATGGTCCCATCGTCTAGTGGCCTAGGACATCGCCCTCTCAAGGCGAAAACACGGGTTCGACTCCCGTTGGGACCGCCAGAAAATCAAGGGGTTATGGCTCAGCCATAGCCCCTTTTGTGTGTGACTGTGCTAAAATTGTGATAGACTCCCTGTAGACCTTTTCAATCTGCCGCACTCCATTACCCAGATAGTCAGGCGTTATAGAGGAACTTAAGGCACCAAAGCTGTTTTAACTTCGATACCCTGCAGCTTGCTGCAGGGTGGTTCATTCTCTGGTAGAGATGTCATAGTGTTGGTAGGAGTCTGTATAAAGAAAGATGGTAAGGATAAGTTTCTGAGTAGTATAATTTTGCAAGACCAATCAGGGAAGCACAGAAAGTGGAGAACCTTCTCTGAAAGGGCTTGACCTCTGCAGGCAGTATCTACAATAATAAAAGGTAATGGGTCATCAAATCGGACCTGAATTATGTAGATATTGAGGACTAAGTTGTTGTGGGGAAAACCCTCCGGGCTATCGCCCTTTTTTGGTAAAAAAGTCTTTTCCCCCTGCCCCTTTCCCAGAAAACTTTATGGAATCTCTGATTTATTCCTCCCATGTTTTATGATACGATTATTCGCATC
>WGFF01000096.1 GCA_015492355.1 Deltaproteobacteria bacterium | reverse complement strand
CCCCAGCCCTTTTTCCGGAAAACTTTTAAATTAAAAGTTTTGGGGAAGGGAGTTTGAGGGAAACCCCTTTTACAAAAGGGGTTTCCCTCAGGATTCAGTCCAAAAAAGATACCCATTACCTTCTTTTTTAAGATATCCGTTCAAAGACCATGAACAGACTCAGATACATTGCCATAGAGGGACCCATAGGGGTGGGCAAGTCATCCCTTGCGGAACTCCTGAGCAAAGAGCTCAAGGGAAGGCTACTTACAGAGGAGGTGGATGCCAATCCCTTTCTTCCCAGGTTCTACACCGACCCGCGAAAGTACGCCTTCCAGACCCAGATATTCTTTCTGCTCAGCAGATACCAGCAACAGCGGGAGCTCCTCCAGCAGGAGTTGTTCAACACCACCATCGTATCTGACTACCTCTTTGCAAAGGACAGGATATTTGCCTATCTCAATCTCGACGAGGATGAGCTCACCCTCTATGACAGGATATATAAACTCCTGGATACACGTATACCCAAGCCAGACCTTGTAATATTCCTGCAGGCATCCACACGGGTACTCGTCGAGAGGATACGGAAGAGGAACAAGGACTATGAGGCGAATATAAAGGAGGAATATCTCGAAAGGCTCGTAGATGCTTACAACAGGTACTTTTTCTACTACAGCGATACACCGCTTCTCGTTGTGAACACCACTGATATAGACTTTGTAGAAAACCCCTCTGACCTATCCAATCTGATTAAGGAGATAAGGACCATGAAAGGGGGTGCACAGCACTATATCCCCCTTTCCTCACGCAGGTAAGTGCCAGTTGGGGGGCTTCTTTGAAAAGGACTTCCCCCTGTGCCCCTCGAAAACCCATATCTTCAGGAAAAGGGGTTAAAGGTAGAGGGTTTTTGGAGGGTGGATTCTCACCCTTACAGGACAGAGAAATGAAAAAGATAACCGTTCCAGATATAATAGATATGAAAAGGCAGGGTAGAAAGATACCCGTCCTTACTGCCTATTCCTGTCCCATCGCAAGGATACTCGATCAGGCGGGTATACCCATCATCATGGTGGGCGATTCCCTCGGCATGGTAGAGGTGGGCTATGATACCACACTTCCTGTAACCATGGACGAGATGATATACCATACAAGGGCTGTTGTGAAGGGCAGGAAGCGGGCACTGGTTGTGGGGGATATGCCATTCCTCTCCTATCAGGTGGGTCTGGATGAGGCAAGGAGGAATGCAGGCAGGTTCATAAAGGAAGGTGGGGCAGAGGCTGTAAAGGTGGAGGGAGGGGTGCGGATGGCAGAGGTCATACGGGCTATTGTGGATATGGATGTGCCTGTAATGGGGCACATAGGGCTCACCCCCCAGTCGATACATAGAAAAGGTGGGTACCGTGTACAAGGAACAACCGAGGAAGAGCGCAGGGTTATCCTCCAGGATGCAAAGACAGTGGAGGAGGCAGGTGCTTTCTCTGTGGTTATAGAGTGTGTCCCCCCTGACCTTGCAGGGGAGATAACGCAGATCCTCTCCATACCCACCATAGGTATAGGCGCAGGTCCACATACAGATGGGCAGGTATTAGTGATAAACGACCTTATAGGGCTCAATGGGGAGGAAAAGACCCCACGCTTTGTGAAACGGTACGCAAACATAGGAAAACTCATAGCATCATCCGTTGAGGAATATATAAAGGATGTAACAGAGGGTAGGTTCCCTGCGGATGAGCACTGCTACAGGACACAGAGGTAATATCCCATCCTGTGGGTGGGATAGAGGAAGGGTTGTATCAGGGATACAAGGGGGCGTAATCCCTTAGAAATCTTATGGAGGCACCCATGGGGATGGCCTTTGATAGGTATCCCCGTAGGGTCGAGGTCTCTATCTTTCAGACTTCAGGGAATCTGGTGGTTTCATGGGTACCCCCTGAAGGATGTAAAACCGGATCCAGTGAACACGGAACTTCACTTATGGTGTATATCCATGAAGGTGATAAAGGATATAGAGGAGATGCAGGGATATTCTCGGGATGTACGCAAAAAGGGGCTCAGGATAGCATTCATACCCACCATGGGCTTTCTCCACGATGGGCACATAGCACTCATAAAAAGGGGAAAGACTCTGGGGGATGTGGTCGTTGTTAGCATATACGTGAATCCCATGCAGTTCGGTCCAGAGGAGGATTTTAGTACCTATCCGAGAGACCTTGAAAGAGACCTCCATATTGCCAAAACAAACGGTGTGGATACGGTATTCTGTCCCAGCAGTGATGATATGTATCCCCCTGGGTTCCAGACCAGTGTGGATCTGAAGGAACTCTCAAGGAACCTGTGCGGGCTTTCGAGACCAGGACACTTCATGGGTGTTGCAACCGTTGTAACCAAGCTTTTCAATATAGTAATGCCCCATGTGGCGGTATTCGGGCTCAAGGACTACCAGCAGTTTCTCATAATAAGGAGGCTTGTAAAGGACCTCAACATGGATATAGATATAGTTGGTGTGGCAACGGTAAGGGACAGGGATGGTCTTGCCCTGAGCTCCAGAAACCAGTACCTGAACGAAAGGGAGCGAAGGAGTGCCCTTTCCATACCCAGGGCACTGGATGAGGCAAGGGAGGAGTTCAAAAAAGGCGAGAGGAATGCCGATAGGATAATAGAAAAGGTGAAAAAAATCATAGAGAACTCACCCCTTACCATGATAGAGTATATAAAGGTGTGCGATCCCGAAACCCTTGAGGATATAGATGTCATATCCACAGGTGCGCTCCTTGCCCTTGCGGTAAGGATAGGCAGGGCTCGACTCATAGACAACTGTATACTGGGGGAAAGCCCCCTGAAGGAAGGGTAGGACGCTTGTACATGCCCTCTTTACAAAGGAGGGCCTGAACTTTCCCCTGAAATCTGTTAGGGGGGAAATACCATAAAATCGAAAAGGAGGGTATACTTGGAGATGCAGCGTGTGATGTTGAAGAGCAAACTTCACAGGGCTGTTGTAACAGACGCAAATCTCGACTACGAGGGTTCCATTGCCATTGATGAGGAACTCATGGAGGCAAGCTCCATACTGCCTTTTGAGCAGGTACAGATCTACAACATTACCAATGGTAACAGATTCACCACCTATGCCATAAAGGCTGAGAGGGGGAGTGGCACCATATCCATAAACGGTGCAGCAGCCCATCTTGCAGGCAAAGGAGATGTTATCATCATAGCGAGCTACTCTGTGGTGGACGACACAGAGGCTCAGAGCCACAGACCCGTTACAATCTATCTCGATGAGCACAACAGGATAAAGGAAGTCAGTGCCCGTATAGTAGGCTGTGTATGAAGAAGAGTCTCAAGAGCTATTTCATAACCGGTCTCCTTGTTGTAGTACCCCTTTACATAACCGCCTATGTATTCATACTCATAGTGGGTTTCATGGACTCTATTGTGAAGGTACTCCCCCAGTCCTTGAGACCCGATACCTATCTGCCGTTCCATATACCAGGCATAGGTATTATATTCACCCTACTCGCCATATTCTTCATCGGGGTACTCGCAACAAACCTCCTCGGCAGGAAGCTCGTGGAGATCGGCGAGAGGATACTCACGCGCATACCGGTACTCAGGGCTGTCTACAAGGCGACAAAGCAGTTCATGGAGACCTTTTTTGCAGGGGACCATGACGGCTTCAGAAAGGTGGTGCTTGTCGAGTATCCGAGAAAGGGACTCTACTCCATCGGTTTTGTAACCGGCAGGACACGTGGTGAGGTACAGGACAAGACTGTAAACGATACCATAAACATATTCGTCCCCACCACACCAAACCCCACATCGGGTTACTATATCGTGGCTTCTGAAAGGGAGGTCATTCCCCTCGATATGAGTGTGGAGGATGCCTTCAAGCTCATAATGACAGGTGGCATGGTTATACCATCTGAAGAACATACCCCTGGTAGGAAGGGAAACAAAAAGGATAGCCCTGGGAAGTAGACAAGGGGAAAAATTCTTTCCTGAAGGTGAGATAATGAACAAGAGTATTGATGAAGCCTGTATCAACACATTGAGATTCCTTGCAGTGGATGCTGTTGAAAGGGCAGGCTCAGGGCACCCTGGTATGCCCATGGGGGATGCAGCCATTGCGTATGTACTGTGGACGCGTTTTTTGCGGCACAATCCGAGGAATCCAAGATGGCTCGGCAGGGACAGGTTCATACTTTCCGCAGGACACGGCTCCATGCTCCTATATTCCCTGCTCCACCTCACTGGATACAACCTCTCCCTTGAGGAGTTAAAAAACTTTAGACAGTGGGGAAGCCGTACACCGGGTCATCCAGAGTACGACCCTGATATAGGCATAGAGGCTACAACAGGTCCCCTCGGGCAGGGCTTTGCCATGGGTGTTGGCATGGCTATGGCTCAAAAATACCTTGCGCATAGATACAACAAGCCAGGATACCCCCTCTTTGACTACACCATATACGCCATTACAAGCGATGGTGATATCATGGAGGGTATATCCAACGAGGCTGCATCCATAGCAGGGCACCTCAAGCTCGGGAACATAGTTTACCTTTACTCTGACAACAGGATAACCATAGAGGGCTCAACAGACCTCACCTTCACAGAGGATGTTGCAGGCAGGTTCACCTCCCTTAAGTGGCATGTACAGAAGGTAGATGGTAATGACCTCTCTGCCATAGAACGAGCCATAAGGATAGCAGGAGAGGAGAAGGAAAAGCCCTCCATCATCATCGCCCGTACACGTATAGGCTACGGCAGTCCCAACAAGGAGGGCACTGCCAAGGTACACGGTGCACCCCTCGGAGAGGAAGAGACGAGACTTACAAAAAAAAGGCTCAACTGGCCCCTCGACCCACCCTTCTACATACCTGATGAGGCACTCAGGGTCTTCAGAAAGGCACTCGAACGGGGCGAGGACCTTGAGAAACACTGGCTCGATATGTTCGATGGATATTCAAAGGAATACTCGCACCTCGCAGAGGAGATAAGGGCTCTTGAGAGGAGGGAGTACAGGACAGACTGGCTCAAGGACATACCTGCCTTTTCCTCTGACAGTGGTCCCATGGCAACAAGGAGTGCGTCTGGCAGGGTACTCAACTCCGTAGCAGAGAAGACCTATTTTCTTCTCGGTGGTTCCGCAGACCTTGCACCGTCCAATAACACCTATCTCGATGGATACGGGGATTTTAGCCCTGATTCACCCGGAAGGAACATCCACTACGGTGTGCGTGAACATGCCATGGGTGCCATAATGAACGGGCTCGCCCTGAGTATGCTCGTGCCTTTTGGAGGAACCTTTCTCATATTTTCAGATTACATGCGTCCTGCAATAAGGCTTTCTGCCCTCATGGGGCTCCATGTGGTGTATGTATTCACTCACGACTCCATAGGACTCGGTGAAGACGGTCCGACCCATCAGCCTGTGGAACAACTCGCGGGGCTCCGTGCTATACCGAACCTCACTGTCATACGTCCCTGTGATGCAAATGAAACAGCCCAGGCATGGAAGATAGCCCTCCTGAGAAGGGATGGTCCTGTTGCCATAGTGCTTACAAGACAAAAGGTCCCTATCATAGACAGGAAGAAATACGCCCCTGCAGAAGGACTTGTTCAGGGTGCGTACATACTGGCAGACCCTGATGATGGAAGACCTGATATCATAATCATCGCAACAGGCTCAGAGGTACACATTGCCCTTGAGGTGTACGAGGAACTCAAAAAACACGGTATAAAGGCAAGGGTGGTGAGTATGCCGAGCTGGGAGATTTTTGAGGAACAGGACCATGCCTACAGGGAGGAGGTACTGCCCAGTAGTGTGGAGGCAAGGATCGCTATAGAGGCAGGCTCATCCATAGGATGGCACAAATACGTGGGCACAAAGGGAGAGGTAATAGGTATAGACCGCTTTGGGGCATCCGCACCGTACAAAGTACTATTTGAAAAGTACGGGCTCACCAAGGAGAATATCCTTTCCAGGATATTCGCACTTCTCAAAAGATAGGCAAAACCACCCTCCCTTCCCTGACAGACCTCAGCCAGAAGCCTCTGGAAAGGGGGTCTTGCGGGAAAGGCTCTTACACTCCCCTTTCTTGCGATGAGGGGATTTGTCTGCTATATTTAATAAAATATGAATCCCCTCCTTGAACTCAGGGAACTCGGTCAGAGTGTCTGGTACGATGACCTCAGAAGGGGGCTCATCACCTCTGGTGAGCTCCAGAGGATGGTATCAGACTACGGTATCACTGGTATCACATCCAATCCCACCATATTCGAAAAGGCAATCTCTGGAAGCACTGACTATGACCATTCCATAAAGGAACTCATTGGTCAGGGACTCGATGAAGGGGAGATACTCAGGCATCTGTTCTCAGAGGATATAAAGATGGGTGCAGACATCTTCCTTCCTGTCTACGAAGGCTCTGGAGGAAGGGATGGTTTTGTAAGTGTTGAGGTATCACCACGGGTTGCAAGGAGTGTAGAGGATACCATAGATGAGGCAAAAAAACTCCATTCCCTCATAGGCAGACAGAACGTTATGATAAAGGTGCCAGCAACCAGGGAAGGGATAACATCTCTGGAACTCCTCATAAGTGAGGGATACAACATAAACGTCACACTCCTCTTTTCTGTGGAACGTTACAGGGAGATAGCACTTGCCTATATAAGGGGTATGGAAAGGAGGCTCAAGGAGGGAAAGCCACTGGATTCTGTATCGAGTGTTGCAAGCTTCTTTATAAGCCGTATAGATACGGCTGTGGACAGTATCATCGAGGGTATGATCCTGAGTGCCAGTGGTAAAGATAGAAGGAGGCTTACCAGCCTTCTCGGCAGGACAGCCATAGCCAATGCCAAGCTTGCCTACAGGGAATACATGGAGATATTCCATGGTGAAAGATTCAGGCACCTTCTTTCAAGGGGTGCCCGTCCTCAGAGGCTTCTGTGGGCGAGCACAGGGGTGAAGAATCCCCGCTACAGCGATGTGAAATACGTCGATGGGCTCATAGGCAGGGAGACGGTCAACACCATGCCACTAAAAACACTCCTTGCCTTCCTCGACCACGGAAAGGTAAAGGAGACCCTGACCGAGGGGATGGAAGAGGCAGAAAGGGTCATGGAGGATATAGCCTCCATCGGTATAGACATGGAGGATGTGACAGAAAGGCTCGAAGAGGAAGGGATAGAAAAGTTCCTGAACTCCTTTAACAACCTTATGGAATGTATATCCATAAGAAAGAAGATAATAACATCAGGGAGAGCCATGAGGATAAGTTACAAACTTAACGACCTTGAGAGCCCAGTCAGGGATACCATGGAAAGGCTCAAAAGAGAGGACTTCCCCGGGAGGCTATGGAAGAAGGACCCCACACTGTGGAAGAAGGACGAGCCTGACAGGGGGATTATAAAAAACGCCCTTGGCTGGGTTACAGTACCCGACACAATGGAGGGCAGAATAGAGGAACTCGTAGCCTTTGGTGAGGAGATAAAGGAGGAGGGCTACAGGGATGTGGTACTCCTCGGTATGGGTGGTTCGAGCCTCGCCCCTCTTGTGCTATCGAGGACATTCCCTCCAAAGGAAGGATATCCCGAATTGAAGGTACTCGATTCTACCGACCCAGTGGCAATAATGGATATCGACACATCCATAGACCCTGAAAGGACACTCTTTATCGTATCGAGCAAATCCGGCACCACCATAGAGCCCCTCACCCTGTTTGAATATTTCTTCAAGAGGGTAAGCGGTGTTGTGGATAAAGATCCCGGCAGGAATTTTATAGCCATTACAGACCCTGACACCCCGCTTGTGGAACTATCGGAGAGATACCGCTTCAGACGCACCTTTGTCAATCCACCTGACATAGGTGGACGCTTCTCAGCCCTCTCTTATTTCGGGCTCGTACCCGCGGTGGTAAAGGGGATAGATATATCCAGGCTCCTGTTCCATGCGGGTGAACTCATGGAGGCAACACAGCCATGCGTACCTGTAACAGACAATCCAGCCATCATACTCGGCAGTATCCTTGGGCTCTGTGCAGCAGCGGGCAGGGACAAGGCTACCATATTCACCGATAGAAGGATATCCTCCTTTGGTCTATGGATAGAACAACTCCTTGCAGAGAGTACAGGCAAGGAAGGAAAGGGTATCGTACCCATAACAGGTGAGCCACCTGGTAAGCCAGAGGTCTACGGTGATGACAGGCTGTTTGTAAGCCTGGAGCTACCTAATAGCGAACACGGGATAGAAGAAACCCTCCATGGACTCGAAAGGAGAGGACATCCCGTTGTGCGAATATATCTTAACGATGTCCATGAACTCGGGGGTGGGTTCTACATGTGGGAGGTTGCAACAGCTGTTGCAGGCTCTATTATCGGTATAAACCCCTTTGACCAGCCTGATGTAGAGGATGCCAAGAGGAGGACGAGGATGATACTCAAGGGGTTTGAAAAGGGAGAAAGACCATCCTCTGTCCTTCCTGTGGTGGCAGAGGGGGATGGATTCAGTATCTCCATCGGCAGGACCATGGCAGAGGCACTCAGGGATGGTTTTTCCGATGCAGTCTCCTGTGTAAGGGCATCCCTCGGGCTCCTCAAAAAAGGCGACTACATAGGCATACTCGCCTACTTCAATCCCAATGATCATGAGATAGAGGGTATCTTCACTGACATAAGGCTATCCCTCAGGGACTCTACAGGTTGTGCCACCCAGTTTGGATACGGACCGCGATACCTTCATTCAACGGGTCAGCTCCACAAGGGTGGACCTAAAAAATCCCTCTTCATGGTCTTCCTGCACCAGGACACCAGAGACCTTAAAATACCAGCAAGGGGTTATACATTCAGGGAGCTCGAACTCTCCCAGGGACTCGGTGACGTGGATACACTCGATGCAAGGGGAAGAAGGGTATTGCTCTTCCATCTCCACGGGGATGCAGGAAAGGCACTCAGAGAGGTAAAGGATGTTATCAGGGCTGGGATGGCTCTTTAAAGGAACCTCCCCTTCAGGGGATTTTTACCCCTGAAACCCCGGTTTTTTTATCGAGGCAGGGATTTATATTAGGTAATGGGTCATCGAATCGGACCTGAATTATATAGATATTGGGGACTGAGTTGTTGTGGGGAAAACCCCCCGGGCTATCGCCCTTTTTTGGTAAAAAAGTGTTTTCCCCTGACCCCTTTCCCAAAAAACTTTGGATTAAAAGTCTTGGGAAAGGGAGTTTGAATGAAAAAACACGGAGGTTTCCGTACGATGCACATAGGTATCATAGGGCTCGGTCGTATGGGCATGAATATGGCAAGAAGACTGGTTGAGGGAGGGCACAGTGTGAGTGCCTACAACAGGACACCCGAGAGGACAAAGGAGGCAGAGGCATAC
>WGFF01000095.1 GCA_015492355.1 Deltaproteobacteria bacterium | reverse complement strand
TTGGAAGACATCACATCCACGGAGGTAGAGGGAGTTGACAGTACGCACGCGTTTTGCACCGAGTCCAACCGGATATCTTCACATAGGAGGGGCAAGGACTGCGCTCTTTAACTGGCTCTTTGCAAGGCATCACCGTGGGAGGTTCGTCCTGAGGATAGAGGATACGGATGTGGCAAGGTCTACAGAGGAGTCGATAAAGGCTATACTCGATGGCATGGAATGGCTGGGGCTTGATTGGGACGAAGGTCCCTACTTCCAGAGCAAACGGTTCGAGATATACAGAAAACACGTGGATATACTGCTTGCAAAGAAACTCGCCTATCGCTGTTACTGCACACCCGAGGAGCTCGAGGAGCGCCGAAGGAAAGCCATACAAAAGGGCTATCCACCCAGGTACGATGGCAGGTGCAGGAACATAAAGGATGCTCCTGATATGCCTTTTGCAGTGAGGTTCATGGTGCCAGAGGGCACGACCACGGTGGAAGACCTCATACGTGGCAGGGTGTCGTTCGACAATGAACAACTGGAGGACTTTGTTATCTTGAGAAGCGATGGCACCCCAACATACAACCTGTGCGTTGTGGTGGACGATGCAGAGATGGAGATAAGCCATGTAATAAGGGGTGATGATCATCTGAACAATACACCGAAGCAGATACTTCTCTACAGGGCACTCGGATACCCTGTTCCGTTCTTTGCACACCTGCCGATGATACTCGGTCAGGACAAAACAAGGCTCAGCAAACGTCATGGTGCAACGTCTGTCATGGCATACAAGGAGATGGGATACCTGCCCCATGCCCTTGTGAACTACCTTGCAAGGCTTGGATGGTCTTACGGAGATCAGGAGGTCTTCTCAAGGGATGAACTCATCGAAAAATTCAGTCTCGAAAACGTGGGCAGGTCTTCTGGCATCTTCAACCCTGAAAAACTCCTCTGGCTCAATCAGCACTATATAAAGAACACATCCAACGAGGAGCTTGCGGAACTCATGGTGCCATTTCTCAAAACCCTCGGTGTAGACCCTTCAGGGGATGAGAGACTCCCCAGGATAGTGGGTACCCTTAAAGAGAGGGCAAAGACACTCAAGGAGATGGCAGAGGCATCACTCTTTTACTTCAAGGACGAGGTCAACTACGATACATCCGCTGTAAGGAAGTTCCTCACCCCTGACAGGATAGAACTCTTCGAGCTCCTTGTGGAGAGGCTTTCAGGTGTGGAGCCATTTACAGAGGAGGGGATAGAAGGGGCGTTCAGGTCTATACTCGATGAGAAGGGAATAAAACTCAAAAGACTCGCCCAACCTGTAAGGGTCGCCATAACAGGCAGGACCGTAAGCCCGGGGATATTCGAAACCATAGGCGCCCTGGGCAAAGAGAGGACTATCTCGAGACTTAAAAGAGCCATATCCCTTATGAAGGATACCAATCCCACCGTCTGAGGATTATATTTCTTGACATACCATCCAGGATTGGCTAAATAGTTCGGGTACTTTTTGGAGGAGGGCTTCAGGGGATTTTCCCGGAAGCCATAAAAAGGGGTACCAAGGGGATCTGTCCTGTAGGGGACTTTTGCTCATGGAAAAGGACAGGTTGACTGAGGGAGTACAATCCTGTAGACTATCTCTTTACGAACCCCGCCAGAGTGCCACATCCTGTGGGCGGGGAATCCTATTTACTCGATAGCAAGAGGGATTAATGTTCAAGAAGGTACTTGTAGCAAACAGAGGGGAGATAGCGACAAGGATAATACGTGCATGCAGTGAGCTCGATATAGCCACGGTTGCCATCTATTCAGAGGAGGATGCAACCTCCCTCTATGTAAAGAAGGCGGATGAGGCGTACATGGTGGGACCGGGTCCTATCCAGGGCTATCTCAACATACACCGTATAGTAGACCTTGCCATAAAGGTGGGGGTGGATGCCATACACCCTGGATACGGTTTTCTGTCAGAGAATCCCAAGTTTCCCCTTCTCTGCGAGAGAAAGGGCATTACCTTTATAGGTCCATCGAGCAAGACCATAAAGGATATGGGTGACAAGATAAAGGCTCGCAGGATGATGAAAAAGGCTGGCATACCTGTGCTCCCTGGCTCGGACGGACCTGTAAGGAGCCTTAAAGAGGCGTTGAGGATAGCAGGGGAGATAGGCTATCCTGTCATGATAAAGGCTGCAGGTGGTGGCGGGGGAAGGGGACTGAGGGTTGCAAGGAATGAAAAGGAGCTCAAATCCGCACTCGATATAGCAAGGGCAGAGACCAAATCAGCCTTCGGGGTATCGGATGTATTCATCGAGAAATACCTGGAGAGACCACACCACATAGAGTTCCAGATACTCGCTGACAGGCACGGGAATATCGTACATCTCGGAGAGAGGGACTGTTCCATACAGAGAAGGCACCAGAAACTCATAGAGATAGCCCCATCCCTCATACTCACAAAGAGGCTCAGGAAGGCTATGGGAGAGGCTGCGATAGAGGCTGCAAGAACAGCAAACTACACCAATGCAGGCACGGTAGAGTTCCTTGTTGACAAGGATAGAAACTTCTATTTTATAGAGATGAACACAAGGATACAGGTGGAGCATCCTGTGACAGAGGAGATAACAGGGATAGACCTTGTGAAAAAACAGATAGAGATAGCCGCTGGCAAGGAACTCGGCTTCACGCAGAGGGATGTGAAGATAACGGGTTATGCCATGGAATGCCGTATATGTGCAGAAGACCCAAAAAACAACTTTGCCCCGAGCTCAGGACGTGTAACAGCGTACTACTCACCTGGTGGAATCGGGGTACGGATAGACGGGGCTATATATAAAGATTTCATAATACCGAGCTGTTATGATTCTCTCATAGTGAAGCTCATAGTTACAGGGAGCACATGGGATGAAACACTCAAGAGGATGAACCGTTCCCTTGAGGAGTTCGTTATAAGGGGGGTTAAGACCACCATACCCTTTTTGAGGAATATAATGAACGACCCTGACTTCAAAAAAGGGAACTTCGATACATCCTTTATCGACAGGAAGCCAGAACTCATGAACTACTCTGAGTACGGGGAACCAACCGATATAGTTGCTGCCATTTCTGCGGCACTTGCAGCGTATCACGGTTTTTGAGGGCGAAAGCCCAAAGGGCAAAAGCCCAAAAGGCAGAAGCCAGTGGGTTGTACCCTGCAAGAATAAGGGGCTCCCACGGGGAAAAACCAAAAAACGGGGTCTACGGAGATGGGAAATAACAGGAACAAAAACAGAAAGAAGAACAACAGGAACAACAAAAAGAAGGTCTGTATCACCGATACGGTTCTCAGGGATGCGCATCAGTCTCTCCTTGCCACACGTATGCGTACATCAGATATGCTCAATGTGGCATCCCTTCTCGACAGGGTTGGATACTGGAGTCTCGAGGTCTGGGGTGGGGCAACCTTCGATGCCTGTCTGAGGTTTCTCAAGGAAGACCCCTGGGAGAGGCTGAAGGTCCTGAGAAAGGCTATACCCAACACGCGTCTACAGATGCTCCTCAGGGGACAGAACCTTGTGGGCTACAGGCATTATCCTGACGATGTGGTAAGGAAGTTCATAGAAAGGGCCGCAAAGAACGGTATAGATGTGTTCAGGATATTCGACGCCCTGAACGATATAAGGAATCTCGAGACAGCCATAAAGGCGTGCAAGGAGGTAAAGGCCCATGTGGAGGCCACAATATGCTACACCGTAAGCCCTGTACATTCACACGATGGTTTTGTTGAGATGGCTCTCAGGCTCGAAAGGATGGGTGCGGATACGATCTGCATAAAGGACATGGCAGGGCTCCTCGCACCGGGTGCTGCATACGACCTTGTAGGCAAGTTGAAGGCAAAGGTCAGGGTGCCGATCCATATCCATTCCCATGACTCATCGGGCCTGGCTTCCATGAGTTATCTCAAGGCTATAGAGGCAGGTGCTGATATCGTGGATACAGCCATATCGAGCCTTGCATCAGGCACATCCCAGCCACCTACAGAGAGCATGGTTGCAGCACTCAGGGATACACCCCATGACACCGGGCTCGACCTCTCCCTTCTGTCCGAGATTGCGGACATATTCAGGGAGATAAGAAAGAGGTACAAGCGCTTCGAGAGCGAATACACCGGTATAAACACAAAGACCCTTGTGGTGCAGATACCAGGTGGTATGATATCCAACCTTGCCCATCAGCTCAAGGAACAGAACGCCCTTGAGAAGATGGACGAGGTGCTCGAAGAGGTGCCACGGGTGCGAAAGGAGATGGGATACCCACCCCTTGTAACCCCTACAAGCCAGGTGGTGGGTACACAGGCAACCCTTAATATACTCACAGGGGAGAGGTACAAGGTCATAACGAGTGAGACCCGTAACTATTTTAAGGGGCTCTATGGAAAGCCACCCGGTCCTGTGGATGAAAAGGCAAGGAAGAAGGCAATAGGCGATGAAAAGCCAGTAACGTGCAGACCAGCTGACCTCCTCGAGCCAGAGCTCGACAGGATTACAAGGGAGATAGACGGTAAGGCAAAGTCCATAGAGGATATCCTCACCTATGCACTCTTTCCCATGGTTGCCCTTGAGTTCTTCGAGCAGAGGGACTCTGGCAGACTGGAGCCCGAGCCTCTCGAAATACCCGAGGAAAAGGAGGCAAAGCCACACCTTGTACCACACCTCGCACCGAGCGAGTTCATAGTTACAGTCCACGGGGAGTCGTACAGGGTGAAGGTAGCGGGTGCAGGACACAAGACCGAGGACAAACGTCCCTTCTTCATCATGATAGACAACCGCCTTGAAGAGGTGATGGTGGAGTCCCTTACAGAGGTCATACCATCTACCGCTGGGGAGATAGTCGGAGACCTCATCACCCAGTCGGTGAGACCAAAGGCAAGAAAGGAGGGCGACGTTACAACACCAGTGCCCGGCAAGGTTACCTCCATAAAGGTGGCTGTGGGAGACAGGGTCTCAGAGGGGGATACGGTGCTCACAGTGGAGGCGATGAAGATGGAAAACGAGGTGCACACACCCATAAGCGGGGTTATAAAGAAGATAAACGTAAAGATAGGCGATTCTGTAAATCCCGATGAGACCCTCATAGAGGTAGAGCCAGAATAAGAGTATGGGGAACCTTTCCTGATATAAGCCCCAGGGTTCCCCTCCATCCCCTCCAGAAGAGAAGAACATGGCTGTCCTGTACGTAGTATTTCCCGTATTCTTCGTCATATCAGTAGGTTATCTCTTTGCGACGGTAAAGAAGATAGACCTCTCTCCTGTAATTGAGATTCTCCTCTACCTCACCATACCAGCACTCGTGATATCATCCCTCGCAAAGAAGAGGCTCGTGGTGGATGACCTCCTCGTTGTGACACTCGCTGCATGGGGGGTGGTGCTTGGAACAGGACTTATCACCCTTGTATTCCTCCACGTTACAGGAAGACAGGGAATGCGGGGGATATATCTTTCTACCATGTTCATGAACTCTGGCAACATGGGCTTTCCCCTTGCCCTCCTTGCCTTTGGCACAGATGGGCTCACTGTTGCTGTACTATACTTCATAGCGGTGAGCCTGATGGTATACTCTCTCGGGATATACATTGCCAAGGGAAAGGGTGGTCTCTCTGAGATATTCAAACTGCCACTCATATACGCAGCACTCACAGGCATAGGTATAAGCCTCCTGGATGTGGAACTACCCACTCCCCTTCTCTCTGCACTGGATATGCTCGGCAGTGCTACCATACCACTCATGCAGATAAGCCTTGGCTACCACATCCATGCAACAAGGTTTGCCTATCCAGGGCTATCCATTGCATGTTCCATCCTGCGCATAGGCGGGGGACTCCTGATAGCCCTGTTGATAGTAACGCTCTTCGGCATAGAGGGGCTGAACAGGAATGTCATACTCCTCCTTTCAGCCATGCCGTCAGCGGTGATAAACTTCGTTATGAGTTACAGATACAACCTCCAGAGCGAACTCGTTGCATCAACTGTAGCAACGAGTACGTTCATGAGTATTATAACCACCCCGCTGGTACTCTTCTGGCTCATGGACTGAAATGGGGGTTTAGTCCTGGAGTTCCTTGATGAGTCTCTGTGCCTTTCTGTGGTCAGGGTAGAGCTCAAGGAGTCTACGTGCCTCATCGAGTGCCCTCACCCTGTCACCCTTCTTAAGATAGGAAAGGGAGAGATTGTAACGCGCATCAGCAGAGGCTGGATTAAGTCTCACAGCCTCACTGAGGGCATCTATCGCAAGGTCTATCTCTCCTTTGCTGTAATAGGCTCTGCCGAGATTGTTATAGGCATCGAAGTAATCATCCCTGAGCCTTATGGCTATCGTGAAATTCTCTATGGCATAGTCCATAAGCCCCTTCCTCGCATAGACGACACCGAGGTTGTTATACGCCTCTGCAAGGTCTGGCTTTGCCCTGATAACCGCCCTGTACTCCTCCATAGCCCTGTCAAGTAATCCGAGCCTTGTGTAGACGTTTGCAAGATGATAGCGTGCGATTATGTAATCTGGCTTGTAGACAAGGGCTTTCCTGTACTCCTCCATAGCCCTCTCAGGTAGACCGAGCCTTTCGTATACCAGCCCGAGGTTATTGTATGCCTCTGCAAAGTGTGGCTTCAGCCTTATGGTCTCCATGTACTCCCTGAGTGCATCATCGATCCTGCCGAGGTTCAGATATATGTTACCAAGGTTATTGTGTGCCTCTGCGAGCCTGGGTTTGAGTTCCACTGCCTTTTTGAACTCCCTCATAGCATCCTCAATCCTCCCCTCTGCCTCATAGATGAGCCCGAGGTTGTTGTGCGCCTCTGCGTAGGATGGGTCTATCCTTATAGCCTCCATGTACTCCCTTTTTGCCTCCTCCATACGTCCCATCCCCTCGTAGGCGAGCCCAAGGTTGTTGTGTGCCCTTGCGTTCCAGGGGCTCTTGCTCACTGAATCCTCCCATAAAGCCACTTCATCAGCCCATACCCCATTCCTTATGTACGTACCAGCCCCCAGAGGTACCGCAAGGAACAACACCATGAGCCACCTTATGTACCCCCTCCATGGGTGTAAGGCTCTCTCCAGAAGCCAGTACATACCAGTAACCATCCCCGGTATCATGCCAGCCATGGGCAGGTACACACGGTGCTCGAAGATGACATCCCTTATGGGTATGATGCTCGATTCAACAAGGAGTGTTACCAGAAACCATACCATGCCCCACGATACAAGCACACCATAACCATTACAATTCCGCCTCGATACAAAAAAGAGATACCCCACACCTCCGTACAGAAAAAGTAGAAATAGAAAGGGCACAACAACACCCGGTTCAAAGGGACTGTGGTACATATCCCATCCATAATCTACGTTCTGTCCCACAGGCAGTAGTATCAACCGCATGTATCTTACAATCACGTAGAACTGTGTTATGAGATACCGCCAGGGCGAAAGGGTTGCAAGGTCTCTTATCTTGTGTTCATCACTCATACCTGTCCCCCATAGCCACATGAAAAGGACCTCCATGGGCACTATCACCAGAACCAGGGCAAAAGGAAGGAGATACCTTCTCATCTTCCTCCATTCACCGAAGAAGATGGTCTCGTACATGAAGACCATGAAGGGCAGTGTAAAGCCTATCTCCTTTGTCTTCTGACATACCACCGCACTCAGGAGGGACAACAGGTATACCCCCATACTGTTCCTGCCCTCCAGAGAGGCAAGCCTCCATCTGACGTATAGAATGAGGCTTAAGAGGTAGAAGAGCGTACAGAGGGATGTGAACCTCTGGGTTATATAAGAAACAGCCTGGGTCTGAATGGGATGGACGAGAAAGATAAGGGAACTCACAAAGGCTATATCCCTTGCAGTGACCCCATTTATCCTGCCTTTACCCATCCAGGGTGTACGGAATGTGAAGATTACCAGGACGTAGACAAGGAAGGAGTTGGTTATGTGTATGAATACATTGACGAGATGGTAGCCAAAGGGGGAAAGACCACCAAAAAGGTAGTTGAGGGCAAAGGTAAAGAAGGTAACATACCGTGAGCCCCTTATATCGAGGAAATTCTGAAGGCTACGGATCCCCTGATTTTCGACCACATAGAACTTGTCATCGAAGACAAAAGGTCCCCACAGGGCTTTGTAGTAGACCAGAAAGGCGATAGCCATCAGAAGGAGGATATGGACCACGTAATGGACGGGACTACTGTATGAGTATGGAGTGGGATTCTTTTTCAATAACCCTGCCAATGATAGATGCCCTTGTACCTTTCTGGTTTAGTTCCCTTACAGTCCAGTCTGCCCTGTCCTCTGGTATAGCCATGAGGAGCCCGCCTGAGGTCTGGGGATCGTAGAGAAGGAGCTCAAGGTCTCTTTCCACCTTCCTTACCACCCTTACATCCCCCTCAAGGTATTCCATGTTCTTGACCAGTGTTTTTGGTCTGTTCGCCCTCCTCCTTACAAGGTCCCTTGCAACAGGAAAGACCTCTACCCTGTGACTATCTATCACAAGGCTTACACCAGATGCAGTAGCCATCTCCACCGCATGTCCCACAAGACCGAACCCCGTAATATCGGTACAGGCACTCACACCCGCATCCTTCATGATGTCCACTGCATCTCTGTTGAGCTGTGTCATGCTCTCGAGTGCGGGTATGGCATCCTCGTAACTACACCTGCCCCTTCTGAGTGCGGTGGTTATGATGCCAACGCCTATGGGTTTTGTAAGGATAAGCAGGTTACCCGGTCTCGCACCACTGTTTGTCACCACATCAGAGGGCTTCACTATACCTGTGACAGAAAGACCGTATTTTATCTCCCTGTCCTCTATGGAATGTCCACCCACAAGGAGGGTGTCCGCCTCCCTGAGCTTATCCGTACTACCCCGTATTATCTCGTTCAAAACCTCGATGGGCAGTGCCTCTGGAAAGCACACTATGTTCATGGCGAGCCTGGGCTTGCCACCCATGGCGTATATATCACTCAGGGCATTTGCCGCGGATATCTGTCCAAAGGTATAGGCATCGTCCACTATGGGTGGAAAGAAGTCCAGGGTACAGATTATGGCGACCTCATCAGAAAGCCTGTAGACAGATGCGTCATCCGCTGTATCTGTACCCACAATGAGATCTTTATCCCTCTGTGACGGCAACTGATGCAGGACCTGCATCAGGGCAGATTGCGCCATCTTGGCTGCTCAACCCGCACAGCTCGCCCAGCTCGTAAGTTTTATCCTCCTGCCTCTACCCACAGACCTTGCCTCCTTTTCTCAGGACCCTGAAGTCTCCCTGTCTTATGGTCAATCTCGTGCCATCGAAGTACTCGAGTATCTCTATGGCGAGTTTTCTTCCACAACCAAGAAGGTCCCTGAACTCCGATGCCTTTATCCTGCCCTTCCTGTCCAGATAATCTATAAGTAATCCCCTTGCCCTTTCGAGTGCCCTGCCAGAGACAAAAAGACCATCCTTTATCTTCACCACATCACCATGCCTTCTGAGAAACTCCATAACCCTCTTCACATCCCCCTCACTGTAAGGAAGCCCCCTTATATCATCCATCCTCACAGCCTTCATCCCACCAGAAAATAGATTCAGGATAGAATCCCTTATCATCCTGGTCCCTTCATCGAGGGTGGGTCTGTGGTCTGGAAGGGCAATAAGACTCCCCTCCCTTTTCAATCTCCCTTCCTCTATCATCCGATCCAGCACACACCTAACAATACCCCTGTCTACCGATGGTACAACACCACAGAGTACCATCTCCTCTCCCATCCCCACCTCCCCCGGGTTTTTCTCATGATGAGACCTGACTCTCCTTATTATATCATCTTTTATACCATCGAGCCCCCTCAGATTGACCACATATCCACCCATGAGCGTGAAGGTACTGCCATCCTTTATATAGTCCATGAGTTCATCATCCCTCATGTTGAGCATGAACCCCAGAAGGCTCCTTCTTATACCTGTACTTCCCTGTGGTATGATGCCCGAAAGCACCTCTTCTGGCTCCCTGCCAGAGGGTATCCTAAGCCCAGCCCTGCCTGTCCCTTGCCGTGGCTTTTCTGATGGATGGGTGAGGAGTACCTCTCCACCACCTATGGTCCTGTTTACAGAGGGGTCCCTGAGTATGAACCTATCCCCCCTGAGCATGAGAAGAGGTGCATGGGGATATATCCTTGCGTATACCGACTCCCCGGGCTGGGCATCCTTCCTGTCCATGAGTCTTATCCGTGCGAGGGTCTCTGAGGTGAGGTGGTGGAGTTTCAGGAGTGTATTGTTCCTGAGCGGTCTTTCCATAGATGGGAGAAGGTGTATGATACAATCCGATGTACACCTCCCTGTGAATGTCCTCCTCCCTGAAAACTCGAAGAGCTCAGGACATACTACCACATCCCCCCTGCCCACCTCCCCATGGGATATGCCAGCAAGGTTGAGCGCCACCCTCTGCCCCCTTCCTGCCCGATCTATATCCTCATGGGCACTCTGCATACCCCTTATCCTGGTCAAACACCCTGCTGGGTAGATCGCAACCTCCTCTCCCTTTCCTATACTCCCTGATGTAACCGTACCTGTTACCACTGTGCCGAATCCCCTTACATGGAATGCCCTGTCCACAGGGAGCCTGAAAAAGCCCCTTGCCGGTTCATCCCCTATCCTGCAACAGATAGTACGGAGTGTATCCTTCAGCTCATCGAGCCCATCGCCCCTCACAGACGATACCACCACAACAGGTGAACCCTCAAGGATGGTGCCCTTAAGGAGGGAGTTTATCTCCCCTGCTACCTCCTTAATCCTTTCACTTCCCACCAGATCAGCCTTTGTTATGACAAAGACCCCCTTCTTTATACCGAGTAGATGCACTATATCCAGGTGTTCACGTGTCTGGGGCATCACACCATCATCACCTGCAACGACGAACACCACCACATCCACACCACTTACCCCTGCAAGCATGTTCTTTATGAATCTTTCGTGCCCCGGTACATCCACGATGGACAGACTCATACCACCACCCAGATCCATGGAGGCAAAACCAAGGTCTATGGATAGCCCCCTTTTCTTCTCCTCCTTGAGCCTGTCTGTATCCACCCCTGTAAGGGCCTTCACAAGGGCGGTCTTGCCATGGTCTATGTGCCCTGCTGTACCGACCACACAGTGCATATCCCGCACCTCCTTGATGGACAGGCCGGGTCTCCTGTCCACGAAAATTGATAAAAAAGTGTTTTCCCCAGCCCCCTTTCCCAAAAAACTTTTAGATTAGAAGTTTTGGGGAAGGGAGTTTGAGGGGAACCCCTTTTACAAAAGGGGTTCCCCTCAGAATTTAGTCCGAGAAAGATACCCCTTACCTATTTATAAAGCAACTTTCTTGCGGACCTCATAAAGACCCATACAAACCCTTCTAAAAAATCCCCCTTTTTCATTAACACAGATACCCGCTTCGAGGTCAAGGACTTTCATCCCCCACAGGTTTACACCCGGTATTTTTTCTGCTATCTTATGAGTATGATACCTCTGGAGAGGAAACCGAGGATAGGGTTCTTTTCCTTTACGTGCTGTGAGGGATGTCAACTCATGTTCCTGAGCTGTGAGGAGGAACTACCCGGGATACTCGAACACATAGAGATAGTCAACTTCAGGGAAGCCATGACAGAAAGGAGTGAGGACTACGAGATAGCCTTTGTAGAGGGAAGTATAAGCAGAAAGGAAGAGATACCAAAACTTAAGAGGATAAGGGATACAGCCAGGGTGGTGGTAGCCTTTGGTGCCTGCTCGTCCACAGGCGGGATAAATGCCCTCAAGAACCGTTTTCCCATGGATGAACTTAAAAGACTTGTCTACGGGAAGAAAAGCCCCGTGGATACCATCCCTGTGGTACCCATAGATTCTATCATACCAGTGGATGTATATATCCACGGCTGTCCTGTACCAGAGAAGGAACTTTTGAGGGTTCTTAAAGACCTTCTACTCGGTAAGACCCCACGCATACCGAATTATCCTGTATGCACCGATTGCAAGATGGCTGGCAATATATGCGTCTTTGAGAAGGGTATGGGGTGTGTCGGTCCTGTCACGCGTGGAGGGTGTGATGCTATATGTGTGAGTTACGGGTGTGTGTGCTGGGGTTGCAGGGGGGTTGTTGATGACCCCAATATCTCAGCCCACAGGGGCACGCTCAGGAAATACGGTCTTACAGAGGAGGATATCCTGAGGAGCTTTAGTCTCTATGGCTCTGGATATGAAAAGAAGAGACCTGAACATAAGGATTGAGGAACTCACAAGGGTAGAGGGGCATGGAAATGTAGTGGTGGATGTAAGCAGGGGGCGTGTAAAGGAGGCAAGGTTCGAGGTTGTGGAATCACCACGGTTCTTCGAGGTGATGTTGAGGGGGAGGAGATACGATGAGGCACAGCACATAATGTCGAGGATATGTGGAATATGTGCTGTGAGCCATACCTCCGCATCCCTCAAAGCCATAGAGTCAGCAATGGGTATGTCCATATCCAGAAGGTCAACCCTTCTGAGGAAGCTTGCCATGTGTGGGGAGATGATCCAGAGCCACATACTCCATATCCATTTCCTCGCCATACCCGACCTTGTGAACGCAGGGAGCATAATCCCGCTTATCAAGACCCATCCTGAGATTGCAAGGGCTGGTCTCCATGTAAAGAAGATAGCCAACGATATCTGCAGGGTCGTTGCTGGAAGACACATCCATCCCATTTCACTCTTCCCCGGTGGTGTGGTACATACGCCAGAGAAAGACGAACTCAGAAACCTTAAAAGGCATCTTCAGGGTCTGTTCGAGCACCTCGACCTTACGGTTGAGTTCCTGCTCGACCATCCATTCCCATCCTATACCAGACCGAGGGAGTTCATATCCCTCAAGATGCGTGGAGAGTACGGTATATACAATGGGGAGCCCTTCTCAAGCATGGGATATCCACTGAACACCACAACATACACAAAGAGGATAAAGGAATTCGTTGTACCCTATTCCACTGCAAAGAAGGCAAGGTCAAAAGCGGGTGGATTCATGGTAGGGGCGCTTGCAAGGCTCAATAACAATGTAAGGAATCTCAGGGCAAGGGCTAAAAAAGCCCTCAGCAGATTGAAGATAAAGATACCATCTTACAATCCCTTCATGAACAACCATGCCCAGCTCGTGGAGTGTTTTCACTTCACAGAGGAGGCCCTGTGTATCATAGATACCCTTCTTGATATGGAACTCAAGGACGAGCCCCCTGCAAAGCCACGGGGCTACGGCAGGGGCATAGGTATAGTTGAGGCGCCCAGGGGAATCCTGTACCATGAATACAGGATAAACAGGGATGGAATCATAGAGGATGTGAACTGCATCATACCCACAGCCCAGAACCAGATACCCATAGAGGAGGACCTCAGGGGCTTTGTTGAGACCATACTCGATAGACCAAGAGAGGAGGTAAGGTGGCTGATCGAGGTGCTCGTAAGGGCGTATGACCCGTGTATTTCGTGTTCGACCCACATGATGGATGTAACCTTTGTCTGAAGGATGGGGTAGAGAGATGGCTTGCATACTCATTGTAGATGACGATGTCGACCTTGTAGAGGCACTCAAGGTGATACTCGAAAGCAAGGGCTATGAGGTCATAACAGCCCACGAGGGAGAGAAGGGTTACAGGCTTGCCATGGAGAGGAGACCCGACCTTATAATACTCGATGTGATGATGAAGACCATGGATCAGGGCTTTCAGGTGAGCTACAAACTCAAACACGACCCTGACCTTGCCACCATCCCCATCCTGCTCCTCACATCCGTTGGAAAGGAGAGTGGATTTACATTCTCCAAAGAGGACGAGGACTTCATGGTTGCGGATGATATCGCTGAAAAGCCGATAAAACCAGAAGACCTGCTATCAAGGGTAGAGAGGCTCTTAAAAAGGGGTAATTGAAGTCGCAATTCAGACCAGGACTCAGAGAGATAGAACTCATCGAAAGACTCAACTGGTTTATAGGTCTTAGATGGGTTATATTCCTCTTTACCCTTTCTGCCACCTCCTTTGCATGGCTGGTAGTTGGTATAGACCTGCCTGTTGTACCCGTATATGTTGTAACCTTCTTTATAGCCTTCTACAACCTCTGTTTCAGTCTCTACCTCGGCAGGATAAAGAAGACCACCCTCGTTGTTGTGGACCTGCCGGAAAGGGCGATAAGGTTCGGGGTGGTGCAGACCTTCTTCGATCTCCTCTCCCTGTTTCTTCTCATACATCTCCTCGGCGGGGTGGAGAACCCGTTTATATTCTATTTTATATTCCATACGGTGCTCACAAGCCTCTTCTTCCCCAAGAGGATGAGTTATCTCCAGGCGTGTATCGTCTCTCTTCTCATGGGATGCCTCATTGTGGGCGAATACACCGGTGTGATACCCCACCATCACCTCCATGGACTCTTAACCGCTGAACTCTACAGAAACCCCCTCTATGTCTCCACTGTATTCATTGTATTCTCCACATCCATATTCTTTACCACCTTTATCACCACATCCATATCAGAAAGGCTCAGGGACAGGGAAAGGGAGCTCACGGTCAAGACCACAGAACTCGAAAGGGCTAACAGGGCACTGAGCGAGAAGGACAGACTCAAATCCGAGTACGTAAGGATGGTTGCCCACGATATAAAATCCCCCCTTTCCTCTGTATCGAGCCTTCTCGATACGGTACTCGAAGGTTATACAGGAAAACTCCCTCACAAGGCAGCCGAACTCATAGAAAGGGCACAGAAAAGGATAGAGTATCTCCATCATTACACAAAAGACCTCCTCGATCTTTCCAAGATGAGGGCAAAGGAGAGCCTTACCCTTGAGCCAGTGGATGTAAAAAGACTCATAGACGAGGCTATTGCACTGTCCGAGAAGAAGGGCAAGGGGGTGAGGCTGGTGGTAGATGTGGCTGGTGATACAGGCAGTATACTGGCTGACAGGGAACAACTCCTCCATGTGATGGTGAACCTTATCTCCAATGCACTCAAGTACACGCCAGAGGGCGGGAAGGTAGAGGTCAAAGCCTTCAGGGATGGAAATAACCTTGTGATAAGGGTGAGCGATACCGGCATAGGTATTCCTGAGGAGGATCTGCCCCGTATATTCGATGAATTCTACAGGGCAGGTAACGTGGCAAAGATATCGAAGGGCACAGGGCTCGGTCTTGCCATGGTAAAGTATATCGTTGAAAGACACGGGGGGAGTGTAAAGGTGGAAAGCAAACTGAACCAGGGAAGCGTCTTCACTGTCTCCCTGCCCCTTAGGACAGCCAGACCGCTCTAAAACCGATATCTTAATGGATGGGAGGAGGGTATCAAAGACCTGATCTACCTGTGCAC
>WGFF01000094.1 GCA_015492355.1 Deltaproteobacteria bacterium | reverse complement strand
TATAAGAGACAGCCTCAGGTAACGGTAAAGGAACCTCCTCCTGTACCCTCACCCGCTGAGCCTGCATTTGAAAAACCTGTGGATGAAAATTTCATCGTACAGCCCTGGTCTGAAAGCGACTGGTCATTTGAGCCCTCCCCGGTGGTGATACCAGAGATACCCGAAATACCCGAAAGGGTGGTTGAGGAAGAAGACGAAATACCCGTTGAAACAACACCCAAAGGGCCTCCCGCCATCACCCATAACCTGCCAGAACCAGAACCCCTGCCAGCCCGTACCGAGCCAGAACCTCAAGAAATGATGCCCAAGGAAAGCCCCATGCCCCCACCTCTGCCTGAACCACAGAGAACAGTTGAGGTAGAGGAAGCCCAAAAACCCGCTGAGGGGACTCAGCCCATGGGCATACCCACGGAACCAAAACTATTACCTCTCAGACCACCTTCCCCTCCAAGGGAGGAGAAAAAAAAGCCCATAAATCTCTTCCCCACAGAGGAGCGAATAGCAAGGCTTACAGAACAGTATGAAAAGGAGGCTCCAAGGGAGAAAAAAAAGACCCTTCAGCTGAACACATCAGAGCTGAAATACTATAAATACCTGATGGATATAAAACAGAAGATAGAGCTCAGATGGGAATACCCTGCCATAGCCATAAGAGAGGGCTGGCAGGGCAGACTCCGCATAGACTTTACAATAAGAAAGGATGGAAGCATAGAGAAGATAGAACTCATAAAGTCCTCAAACTATCCTGCACTCGATGATGCAGCCATCACAGCCATAAGACTTGCCACACCTTTCAATCCCTTTCCCAGAGACTTCAACATAGAGACCATAAACATCCGCGCCCAGTTCATATACGAGTTCTACAGACCAAGGCACTGAACATATCTTATAACCCCTCCTGGCTGTGGTGAGCCATTCCTGAGCCTCCCCCTCCCCATAGTAGGGGGGCTATCATCCACAGGCAATACACCAGAGGTGGCTTACCTAACCGCCACCTCCAGAGCCCTGCCACCTGAGAACAGGTCTTCTTACCGCACCTGCCTCGTCTATCCTTTTGATACCCCTTGTAGGGGCGTTCTTTACCACATCAGGGGACTCCCTTGCCTCACGGTCTATCTCCTTCATGGCTTCTATAAATCTATCTATCTCTTCGGGTGATTCTGTCTCTGTGGGCTCTATCATCATCGCACCGTGTACGATGAGGGGAAAGTAGATGGTCGGGGGATGGAAGCCATAGTCGATAAGCCTCTTTGCTATATCCATTGTGGTTACACCGTACTGTGACTGGAACCTGTCAGAGAAGACGCATTCGTGCATACATGCCCTGTCAAAGGGAAGGTGGTATGTGGATTTGAGCCTCTCCTTTATGTAGTTTGCATTCACTATTGCCACTGTACTCGCCTTTTTGAGTCCTTCTGGACCCATGCGCCTTATATAACTGTACGCCTTGACCATGACAGAAAAATTCCCGTAGAATGCCCTGAGTTTGCCTATCGACCTTGGCTGATTGTAATCGAGGGTGTATCTATCGTCCTTTTTGCGTATCCTCGGTACGGGCAGATAGGGTTCGAGTATCTTTTTCACACCCACAGGACCACTGCCAGGTCCACCCCCTCCATGGGGTGTGGAAAAGGTCTTGTGGAGGTTGAACTGGACGATATCCACACCCATCTCACCGAGTTTTGCTATACCCATGAGGGCGTTCAGATTGGCACCATCGCAGTACACGAATCCACCCATCTGATGCACGTAGTCTGATATCTCCTTTATATGCCTTTCGAACAGACCCAGGGTGTTTGGATTGGTGAGCATGAGGGCTGCGGTATCATTGTCCATCACCTCCTTCAGGGTATCGAGTGTCAGCACACCTTCTTTACCTGTCCTGACCGTGACAGCCCTGAACCCTGCCAGACTGGTGCTCGCTGGATTTGTACCATGGGCAGTATCAGGCACTATGACCTTTTTGCGGGGCTTTCCCCTGTCCCTGAAGTAGGCATCTATCGTTAGGAGTCCGCAGAACTCACCCTGTGCACCTGCAGAGGGCTGAAGGGTCACACTATCCATACCGCTCACCTCTGCAAGGTAACATTCGAGCTCATACATGAGCCTCAATGCCCCCTGGCAGAGTTCCTCAGGCTGATAGGGATGGAGGAGCAAAAAACCCTCAAAAGAGGCGATATCCTCGTTCACCTTGGGATTGTACTTCATTGTACATGAGCCCAGGGGATAAAATCCTGTATCCACACCGTAGTTGAGCCGGGACAGACGGGTATAGTGCCTTATAATCTCTGGCTCTGAGACCTCTGGGGAACCCTCTATATCAGACCTTAAAAACTCCCCGGGGATAGATGCCTCTGGATCCCTCTCGGGTACATCGCACCTGGATGGTTCGACCCCCTGCCTTCCCTCCCTTGAGAGTTCGAATATCAGGGGCTTATCTGAAAATGGATCGTCAAAAGCCATCTCCATTCCTCCGTTCTGGAATCCGTGTGTGTAAGCCTCCCCTATGCGTGTCGGCTCTGGGTCTTCCGGCAAGTCCTGTAAGGATAGCGCCCTCCGGGTGAAAAAACTCACACTGCCTGAAGGACACCGGTGGCGTATCTTTCCATATCCTCCCTTGAGTTCATCTCTGTGACAGAGACAAGGATATGGTCTTTTAGTTCTGGATAGAATCTCCTGAGGGCGAGTCCACCTATGATTCCCTTATCAAGGAGTACAGAGAGGAGTCTTTCGGGTGTTACCTTTTTGACCTTCATTGTGAATTCGTTGAAAGTAGGGGATGTAAAGCCAGGCTCAAGGATATCCGTACTGATGAGCCTTTCTTTGAGGTACTCTGCCTTCGAGAGGTTTATCCGTGCCAGTTTCCTGAGCCCTCTTCGTCCGAGGCATGCAAGATAGACTACCGCTGTCAGCGCACACAGCCCCTCGTTAGTACATATATTCGATGTTGCCCTGTCCCTTCTTATGTGCTGTTCCCTTGTTGCAAGGGTAAGACAGTACCTTGTCTTGCCGTCCCTATCAGTTGTCCTTCCAACGAGTCGTCCTGGCATCTGGCGTACGAACTCACTTCTGGTCGCCATGAATCCAAGATACGGTCCACCGAAGTTAAGGGGGTTGCCAAAGGACTGCCCCTCACCAACTGCTATATCCGCACCACACTCCCCTGGTGGCTTGAGTATGGCAAGGGAAAGGGGCTCTGAAACCACCACAACGAACAATCCACCCCTTGAATGTATGACCTCAGCAAGGCTGGCAAGGTCTTCTATACAACCAAAGAAGTTGGGGCTCTGCACCACAAGACATGCAGGCTCATCCCCACATACCCTTTCCACCGCATCTGCAAGTGTTGTACCCTTCTCTGTACAGTAGAACACCTCCACTATCTCCTTATCACCGCCCCTGAGATAGGTCCTCACTGTCTGCCTGTACTCAGGGTGGATCGCAGAGCTGAGTACAACCCTCTTCCTGCCAGTGATACGTCCTGCCATTATGACTGCTTCAGCCACCGCACTCGCCCCATCGTACAGGGATGCGTTTGCCACGTCCATGGCAGTGAGCTGACATATAAGGGTCTGATACTCGAATATGGATTGAAGTATACCCTGGCTTATCTCAGGCTGATAGGGTGTATAGGATGTGTAGAATTCTGATCTTCCAACTATATGCCTTACAGGTGAGGGTATATAATGGTTGTACGCCCCTGCACCGAGAAAGGTGGCATAATCACCTGCAGTGGAATTTTCAGAGCTTATCTGCCTGAGGAGAGAGAGAAGTCCCTGCTCAGAGAGTGGATGAGGGAGATCGAGTGGCTCTTTAACCCTCACATCAGGGGGCACATCCCTTAACAACTCCTCCACAGAGCCCACACCTATATCCCTGAGCATACGCTGGAGGTCGGCTTCTGTATGGGGTATGTACGACAAGGCTTACTTTTCTTCCTCTATGAACTTCTGGTATTCCTCTGATGTGAGAAGATCGTCCAGCTCCTCGGGGCTGTTTATCTCCACCTTTATCATCCAGGCATCACCGTAAGGGTCTCCGTTTATTATCTCGGGACTCTCTATCAGTTCTTCGTTCACCTCCTTTACAACACCAGACACAGGGGAGTAGAGATCAGAGACCGACTTTACAGACTCAACCACACCGAAGGGCTCGTTCTTTGTAACTGTTCCACCCTCCTGAGGCAGTTCAATATAGACCACATCCCCGAGGGAATCCTGGGCATAGTCGGTGATACCAACGGTTACAATATTATCCTCCTCTGTCCTGACCCATTCATGTTCCTTTGTGTACTTGAGGTCCTTTGGGAATTCCATATATCCGATCGTCCCTCCTTTCGTGGTAAGGATATTTTTGATTCCTCACACCCTTGTTCTCCTTACGGACTCAGAAAGCCCCACTCCATCCTTAACCATAACCACTCAACAGCCCCCTTCTCATCCAGCCCTCATGATCTCACCACCTCACGACATCTCCCGCCTTCCTTCACCCTTTCCCTCGTATAGAAGGGGAACTCCACGACCCTTGCCTTCTGGTACCTGTTCCTTATCCTTATATCAAATTCTCTATCCACTCCTGCAAAGGATGACTCCACATACCCCATGCCTATCCCACACCTCAGGGAAGGAGAAAAACCACCACTTGTAACAGAGCCTATCCTCTTTCCCTCTGAGGATATCTCACAGCCC
>WGFF01000093.1 GCA_015492355.1 Deltaproteobacteria bacterium | reverse complement strand
GTATCTCAGGGGATTGAGGGAGGTATGTGACAGGTACGGGCTTCTGCTTATCTTCGATGAGGTGCAGGTGGGCATGGGTAGAACGGGCAGGCTCTTTGCCTACGAGCATTACGGGGTGGTGCCTGATATAATGACCCTTGCCAAGGGGCTCGCAGGTGGTGTAGCCATAGGTGCCATGCTTGCAAGGGAGTCTGTTGCAAAGTCCTTCACCCCGGGGACCCATGCATCCACGTTCGGTGGCAACCCCCTTGCAACCTCAGCGGGTATTGCGGTGATGGAGACCATACTCAACGAAGGGGTGCTTGCGAACTGCAGGAAGATGGGCGATTATCTCATGGATGAACTCAGGTCTCTCCAGAGGAGATATACCTTTGTAAAGGATGTAAGAGGCAAGGGACTCATAGTTGCAATGGAGCTGGGTATACAGGGTGGGGAGATAGTGAGAAGGTGTCTTGAAGAGGGACTGCTTATAAACTGTGTGGGCGAGAGGATATTGAGATTCCTCCCACCCCTTACTGTTACAGAGGACGAGATAAGGGAGATGATAGGGATACTCGATGGTGTCCTGAGTGGGAGGCTACCTTAGGGTCCCGGAGGGAGTACCTTCCAGGAGGGTTTCTCCCCTTCCAGCCTGACCAAGGGAGGCAGGGATAGAGGCATGAATCTCCTTACTGTATCCGATCTTTCAAGAAATGAGATAGACTATCTCATTGAGAGGGCGAGGAGTCTCAAGGAGAGGCACAGCAAGGGTATACCCCATCATCCCCTGAGGGGTAAGACCCTGGGTCTTATATTCGAAAAGCCCTCCACAAGGACACGTGTATCCTTCGAGACAGCCATGTATCACCTCGGTGGTGATGCCATATTCATAAGCCACAGGGACTCCCAGATAGGCAGGGGCGAACCCATAAAGGATACCGCAAGGGTGCTTTCAAGGTATGTGGACTGTGTTGTCATAAGGACCTTCGGACACGAAATAATAGAGGAGTACGCAAGGTACTCCACTGTACCTGTCATCAATGGTCTTACGGACACCCACCATCCCTGCCAGGTGCTTGCGGATGTCCTTACAGTGGTGGAGAAAAAGGGTGGTTACAGGGGGCTTAAGGTTGCATGGGTGGGTGATGGAAACAACATGGCAAACTCATGGATAGAGATGGCTTCAAGGCTCGGATTTGATCTGTACCTTGCATGTCCAGAGGGCTATGAGCCTGAAAGGGGTATACTCGAAAGGGCAAGGAAGGAGGGTACATCACGGATAGAGGTGGTAAGGGATGTTGAAGAGGCTTTGAGGGATGCGGATGTGGTCAATACGGATGTGTGGGCGAGCATGGGCAGGGAGGATGAAAGGGAGAAAAGGCTTGAAGCCTTCAGGGAATATCAGATAAACTACCATGTCCTGAGGTTTGCAAAGGAGGATACCATAGTCATGCACTGTCTGCCTGCACACAGGGGCGAGGAGATTACAGACGAGGTAATAGAGGGCAGGAACTCTGTTGTATGGGATCAGGCAGAGAACAGGCTCCACATACAGAAGGCAATACTTGAGTGGCTACTTACAGGAGAGAGGGTATGAGAAAAGGTGTCAGAAAGGTTGTGCTTGCCTATTCGGGTGGGCTCGATACATCGGTGATAATAAGGTGGCTCAAGGAGAGATACCACTGTGAGGTAATCGCCTTTGTTGCGGACATAGGACAGGGAAGGGAGGTAAGAAAGGTCGAGAAAAAGGCGCTCAGGACCGGGGCGAGCAGGGTCTTTGTAGAAGACCTTAAGGAGGAGTTTGCAGGGGATTTTATCTTTCCCATGTTGAGGGCTGGTGCTGTGTACGAGGGTGCGTATCTTCTCGGCACATCCATCGCCCGTCCGCTCATAGCAAAGGCACAGATGGATGTTGCCCGCAGGGTGGGTGCGGATGCTGTGGCACACGGGGCTACGGGCAAGGGGAACGACCAGATGAGGTTCGAGCTTACGTACTATTCCATAGACCCCCATATAAGGGTGATAGCCCCGTGGCGCGAATGGGAGATGAAGGGAAGGGCTGACCTTGTAAGATATGCAAGGAGACACGGTATACCTGTGCCGGTCAGTAAAGAGAAGCCCTACAGTTGCGACAGGAACCTCTTTCATATAAGCTTCGAAGGCGGTATACTCGAAGACCCGTGGAAGCCTGCACCAGAGGATATGTTCGTTATGACCGTTGCACCAGAGTCAGCCCCTGACAAGCCTGCCATGGTGGATATAGAGTTTGAGGACGGAAATCCAGTGGGTGTGAACAGGAAGAGACTCTCCCCTGCAAGGCTCATAGAGACACTCAACCGCATCGGAGGAAGGAACGGTATAGGCAGGGTGGATATGGTAGAGAGTAGATACATAGGCATAAAATCGAGGGGTGTGTACGAGACCCCTGGAGGTACCATACTCCATGTTGCAAGAAGGGCGATAGAGTCCATAACCATGGACAGGGAGATGATGCACCTCAGGGATAGCCTTATGCCGAGGTATTCTGAACTGGTATACTACGGCTACTGGTATTCCCCCGAAAGGGAGGCACTCCAGAGCCTTATAGACAAGGCTTCAGAGGGTGTGACAGGTACGGTACGGCTCAAGCTCTACAAGGGGAGTATCCATGTGGTGGGGAGAAAATCCCCTCGGTCACTCTACCATCCAGACTATGCAACCTTTGAAGAGGATACGGTCTATGACCAGAGGGATGCGGACGGGTTCATAAAGATAAACGCCCTGAGGCTCAAGATAGACGCCATGACAAAGGGGGCTGCCAGGGGATGAAGATTGCAAGGTTCAGTGTGGACGGAAGGGAGCGGTACGGTATTGTGGACGGCTTGAGTATATACGAGGTGGATGGTAGTATCTTCGAGAGTAACCCTGAGCCATTATCAACGGGATGGGGGCTCGATGAGGTAAGGCTCCTTCCACCATGTACACCCACCAAGATAGTCGCCATAGGGCTTAATTACAGGGAGCATGCAGAGGAGTTTGGAAAGTCCCTCCCTGACGAGCCGATGCTCTTTTTAAAACCCTCCACATCCGTTATAGGACATGGCGACAGGATAGTCTATCCAGGACACATGTCCAGAAGGGTAGACTACGAGGGGGAACTTGCGGTGGTTATAAAAAAGACGGCAAGGTGTGTACCTCCTGAGGAGGCAGGGAAGTACATACTGGGCTATACCTGCTTCAACGACGTTACCGCAAGGGACCTCCAGAAAAAGGACATCCAGTACACGAGGGCAAAGGGTTTTGATACCTTTGCACCCATCGGTCCGTGGATAGATACCGAACTCGACCCCATGGACACAAGGGTACGTACCTATCTGAACGGTGAGAAGAGGCAGGACGCCCCCACAGGGGATATGATATTCGACGTGTACGAGCTTGTAAGCTTCGTCTCCCGTGTCATGACACTGCTACCGGGGGATGTAGTTGCCACAGGCACACCCTCCGGGGTTGGCAGGCTCAGACCAGGAGACCGTGTGGAGATTGTGATAGACGGCATAGGGAGCCTGTGTAACAGTGTGGGGGACTGAGGGGGCTCTGGGGTAGAGGGTTCGATCCTCGTGGAAGGTCCAGCGGGATCCGGGGCTTAGGATTCGATGTGTTTTACAGGGCAATCCCTCTGGTAATGTGTCATCAAATCGGACCTGATTGTTGTGGGGGAAGACCCTCCGGGCTATCGCCCTTTTCTGGTAAAGAGATGTTTTCCCCACCCCCCTTTCCCAGAAGACTTTAAATTAAAAGTTTTGGGGAAGGGAGTTTGAGGGAAACCCCTTTTACAAAAGGGGTTTCCCTCAGAATACAGACATGAAAAGGAGGTACAGCACAACCATGGCAGAAGGCTACATTCAGGGACTCTTTGCACAGAGGATAGGTGGAGAGACCTTTGGAAAGGAGACGAAGATTTACAAGTTCGAGAGGATAAAGAGGGCAAAGAGGGAGGCGATGGAGAGGAATCCAGGTGTTGAGCTCCTGGATTTCGGTGTTGGTGAGCCTGATGAGGTGGCACCAGAGATTGCCATAGAGACCCTGAGGGCAGAGTGTGCAAGGCCTGAGAACAGGGGCTATGCGGACAATGGTATCCATGAGCTCAAGGAGGCATGTGCACGGTACATGGAGAGGGTCTTTGGGGTGGGGGATATAGACCCTGAAAGGGAGGTCATCCATTCCATTGGCTCCAAGCCAGCCCTTGCCATGCTACCGGATGCGTTCATAAATCCAGGGGACTGTGTGCTCATGACTGTACCCGGTTATCCTGTGATTGCCACCCATACAGAATGGAATGGAGGAAGGACTGTAAGGCTTGAGCTCCGTGAGGAGAGGGGTTTTCTACCGGACCTCGACTCCATAGGTGATGACGATCTCAGGGATGCCAAGCTCCTCTATCTCAACTATCCCAACAACCCTACTGGTGCCAATGCGACAGTGGATTTCTTCAAAAAGGTGGTCGATTTTGCAAGGCGAAACTCCATTGTGGTGGTGCACGATGCAGCATATTCAGCCATAAACTTCGACTCAAAACCACTGAGTTTCCTTTCTGTGGATGGTGCTAAGGACGTGGGTGTAGAGATACATTCCTTCTCCAAGGCATTCAACATGACGGGCTGGAGGCTCGCCTTCCTTGTCGGTAACGAAAACATCATAAAGGCGTTTGCCCATGTAAAGGATAACTACGATTCTGGTCAGTTCATAGCCATCCAGAAGGCAGGTATCAGGGCTCTGGAACACCCCGAGTTCACAGAGAGGCTGGTGGAGAAGTACAGAAGAAGACTCTCCCTCCTGGTGGATGCCCTGAGGGAGGCTGGCTTCTCTGCTGACATGCCCGGGGGCAGTTTCTATCTCTACGTAAGGGCACCAAAGGGTGCAGGTAAGGTGGAGTTCGATTCGGCAGAGTCCGCATCAGAGTACCTCATAAAGGAAGCCCTCATATCCACTGTACCCTGGGACGATGCAGGGAGTTACCTAAGATTCTCCGCCACATTCTCGGCACAGAACGAGGACGACGAGGAGAGGATAGCAGAGGAGGCTGGCAGGAGGCTTAAAAGGCTCAACCTGAGGTTTTAGTCTTGCTGGAAGGGGGGAGAAGGATATTCGTATCCATCGGTTCTAACCTTGGAAGGAGGGAGGAGAACTGTAAGCACGCTACAGAGAGGATAGATGCCTCGTGCAGGGTTGTAAGGATGAGCTCGCTCTACGAGACAGAACCATGGGGTGAGAAAGACCAGCCCCTTTTTGTAAACCGTGTGGTAGAGATAAGGACAGCCCTCTCTCCGTTTGAGCTCCTCGATCTCTTTAAGTCCATCGAGACGGACACAGGTAGAACCCCCTCGTACAGATGGGGTCCGAGGCTCATAGACCTTGACATACTCTTCTATGGTGATATGGTGATAGATGACAATGTGCTGACCATTCCCCATCCCCTTGTTCACAAAGGGAGGTTCGTTCTTGTGCCCATGGTGGAGATAGCGCCTGAATTCGTACACCCTGTGCTTAAAAGAAATATGTCAGAACTCCTCTGTTCCCTTGAGGACAGGAGCAAGGTAAGGAGACTTGTGTCATGATAAAACTCATAGTCCTTCTCATTGCAGGATACTTCATATACAGGTTCCTTAAGGACTACATGAATCCCCGCGAGGAGGACACCATAAGCGAAAATACCGGTGAGAGCGATGAGACCGTTGTAGACCCTGTATGCAGGAGCTACATCCCCCTCGATTCTGCACTGAGGGTGAGAAATGGGGACAAGGTACATTATTTCTGCAGTGAGGAGTGTAGACAGAAGTTCATAGGCTCTCTCAGGGAAGGAAAGACAACCTTTATGTAGGTTGCCTTAGGGGTCGGACCTGTCTGTAATCCTTCTCCCTTCCCCAAAACTTCTAATCTAAAAGTCTTTTGGGAAAGGGGGGGGAGAAATCCTTTTTACCAAAAAAGGGGTTTTATCCACAACAACTTAGCCCTCAATATCTCCCTTCAGGGGGTCACCATGACCTGTTGTTTTACCGAGGTTTTCAGCCCCCTTGTGGGGCTTTTCCCTACATACTGGTTGACTGAACAATCATACCCTGTTATCCTACAGTAGTCTTTTGTTTCTCGATCTTCCATCTTCCGCGGTATAGGCAGAGTAAGGTAGAAAAACCGATTAACCCGAAAGGAGGTATCCTATGGACTGGGGAATGAAGAATCGTCTTTCCCGCATAATAAAGCCTGAGACAGGAAGGACAGTCATGCTCGCTGTGGACCATGGCTATTTTCTCGGTCCCACAACAGGTCTTGAAGAGCCGAGGAAGACCATAGAGCCGTTGTTACCCTATGCAGACTCCCTCATGCTCACAAGGGGTGTGTTGAGAAGGTGTGTAGACCCATCATCGAACGTACCGGTGGTACTGAGGGTATCCGGGGGTACGAGCATACTCGGCAACCTTGCTGATGAGGGTACAACGGTCTCCATGAGGGATGCCATAAGGCTCAATGTAAGTGGTGTTGCCCTGTCCATATTCGTTGGCTCAGGGCTCGAAAGGCAGACCCTTGTAGGGCTTGCCAATCTCGTTGACGAGGCAGAGGAGTACGGTATACCTGTACTTGCGGTAACAGCGGTGGGAAAGGATATGAACAGGGATGCAAGGTATCTGGGGCTTGCATCACGTATAGCAGCAGAACTGGGCGCACACTTTGTTAAGACATACTACTGTGAGGACTTTGAGAAGGTCGTAAGGTCGTGCCCTGTGCCCATAGTGATAGCAGGCGGAAAGAAGATACCAGAGAAGGACGCCCTTGAACTCGCATACAATGCGGTCCAGAACGGTGCAGCAGGTGTGGACATGGGAAGGAATATCTTTCAGTCAGAGCATCCTGTTGCCATGATACAGGCGGTAAGGGAGATAGTCCACAAGAACGCAACCCCTGACCAGGCATTCGACCTTTTCAACACCCTCGCACAGGAAAAGAAGATAGCCTGAAGATTTCTTCCATCACCTTGGAGGTAAAGGACTGTGCGCGTGGGCGTGTACTACAGTAACAGTGATGTACGTGTGGAGGACGTACCCGTACCGGAGATAAAGGACGGGGAGATACTCGTAAGGATAGAGGCGAGCGGTATATGCGGTAGCGATGTTATGGAGTGGTACAGGGTGAAGAAGGCCCCTGTTGTGCTCGGGCACGAGATAGCGGGTACGGTTGAAAAGGTTGGAAGGGGTGTTGAGGGGTTCAGGCAGGGAGACCGTGTGACAGTCTCCCACCATGTGCCGTGCAATACCTGTTATTACTGTCTCAGGGGCGAGCACTCTGTATGCGATACCCTGAGGAGCACCAATTTCGATCCAGGCGGTTTCGCAGAGTATGTGAGGGTGCCAGCCATAAACGTAGATAGAGGGGTGTTCCTTCTGCCAGAAGGGATGAGTTTTGAGGAGGGGTCGTTTACAGAGCCCCTGGGATGTGTGGTAAGGGGATTCAGGAAGGTGGGGTGGGAGCCTGGCTGGAGTATCCTTGTTGTCGGGAGCGGTATATCAGGACTCCTCCATATAAAACTCGCAAGGACACTCGGGGCTGGCAGGATAGTTGCAGTGGATATAAACGAGTTCCGTATAGATACCGCAAGACGGTTCGGTGCGGATATGGCAGTACATGCACGGGATTTTGATCCCTCCATGATACGCAGTATAAACTCGGGAAGGCTTGCAGACCTTGTGGTACTCTGTACTGCCCATGATTCAGCAATAGAGCAGGCTGTAAGGAGTGTGGAAAGGGGCGGGACCATACTCTTTTTTGCACCGAAGGAGCCGGGTGTGCGGGTCTCTCTTCCATTGTTTGAACTATGGAGGGACAATGTGACCATGGTGAGCACCTATGCATCGTGCCCGCTCGATACCATGACAGCCATAGAACTCATCCACTCCAGAAGGGTGGTGGTGGAGGATATGATAACCCACAGGCTCGGGCTCGGAGAGATACAGAAGGGTTTTGACCTTGTATGCAGTGCAGAGGAGTCCATAAAGGTGATTATAGAACCCCAGAGGTGAAGGATACCACCTTGTTCATGGAGGTAGTGTGAGGAAGATAGGCATGGTGGTTAAACTCGCCAATCCCGAGGCTGTAAGACTGGGTGGTGAGATAGCAGGATGGCTTGCAGAGCGAGGATGCAAGGTCTATGGGCTGGAGGACCTCCCAGGGGATATACGACCTGTAGAGAGGGTACCGTGGGATGAACTTGCAGACAGGATAGAACTCCTCCTTGTCCTCGGGGGTGATGGAACCATGTTGCATGCGGTGAGGCTCCTTGAGGGAAGGAAGGTGCCTGTTCTGGGTATAAACCTCGGTGGACTCGGATTCCTGACCACAGGCACGGTGGAGGAGACCTATCCACTCCTTGAACGGGTACTGAAGGACAGGCTCAGGACAGAGGAAAGGATGATGCTCTCTGTGAGCCTCAAAAGGGGTGGAAAGATACGTTCACACTACACTGTGCTTAACGACGCTGTCATAAAGGGGAGGGGGGCAAGGCTTGTACGCCTTGCAACGAGTATAAACAGGGAGTATGTGACCACATACAGGGCAGATGGAATGATAGTTGCCACACCTACAGGTTCCACTGCCTATTCGCTGTCTGCACAGGGTCCGATACTCTATCCTACCATACATTCTATCATAATAGCACCTATCTGCCCTTTCAATCTTACCAACCGTCCCGTGGTGATACCCGACTGGATGGATGTGGAGGTAACCATAAGCCAGGACCACTCGGATATAGTGCTTGTACTGGATGGACAGGAGGAGGTACCACTCGTGAGCAGTGATATAATAGAGATAAAACGCTCAGACAGGAGTGTCTACCTTGTAAGATACGAGGGCAAGAGTTACTTCGATATACTCAGGGAGAGACTCATGTGGGAGGTGAAGGGCTGAGGGAAGGGAAGCCCCCCTTGAAAGGTTTTTATCCGACCCCCTTACCTTTGCCCACTCCCATCACAAAGGTCTTGTGCATG
>WGFF01000092.1 GCA_015492355.1 Deltaproteobacteria bacterium | reverse complement strand
TCTTTACAGTCCTGTTTATCGCTGTTACAGCGGGTGTATTTTATCCGCTCATCACGAATATAGGGACCTCTATAAATGGCTTCCCCGATGATGCCTACGCCATAATCTGGCATCTGTGGTGGTTCAAATATTCCATTATGGATCTAAAGACACTGCCGACCTTCACATCCTTTGTGGAGAGCCCCTTTGGGGTGGAGGTCTCGCAGACAACCATTGCGAATCACCTTATAGCACTTCCATTCACCTATCTATGGGGACCAATCACATCGTACAACATAATGATACTCTTATCCTTTGTGCTCTCTTCGCTGGGTATGTATCTCCTTGTTTTTGAACTTACATCGAATAACCTTGCCTCTGTCTTTGCTGGACTTGCCTATGCATTTTCTCCATATCATATAGTCTTCTCCGCTTCAGGTGGAATGGATGCGGCACAGATACAGTACATGCCCTTTGTCATACTCTTCCTTTTGAGATACGAAAGGACTAAAACACTCTCTGATCTTATAGGATTCTTCATCTTTCTCTTCTTTTCCCTCCTATCCTTTGGATACTATGCGGTGCTTACCGTGTTTATTATTTTTCTGTATCTACTGTACATGAAGTTTATACCCTTTGTAATAAGGAGCACCTCAAAAGAGACCCTTGGACTCTCGTCCATAAAGAGACAGGTGGTTGAACTCTATCCTGAACCACTCAGGATATTCTTCGTAACGGTGTTTTTCTATGTACTTGTGAACCTCTCTCTTGGGAGTGCAGGACTGTTTCTGGATCGAACCATTACCATAGGTTCTGTGCTCCTATTTGCAGGGGTAATCTTCTTTCAGGATATTAAAGGGGTACTACGGTGGCTACTGGAGGAGATGGCTGAGCGATACAGAAGATACAATTCCATCCACAGGGCGTTCATCATCTTCTGTATGGTGAGCCTGCCCCTTGTGGTTATGATATTCCTTGTGCCTGTATTCAGCGATTCGAGCAGAAACATATCATCCTCTTATATAGCGCCCCTTTTCAGTTATCTCGTACCACCACCTGACCATCCCCTGCTCGGACAACTCATACCAGACTACCTTGTGCCATCGCCAGACCCCCTTATGGGTAAGATAGTCTATACAGGTATCACTGTTTCTGTACTTTCCATACTTGCCATTACCGGAAGGAAAAGAAAGAACCCCCTGAGGCAGTTTTTCATCATAGTGCTCCTCTCAGGTATCCTTCTTTCCCTTCCACCTGTTATAAGGATAGGTGTCTTCACGTTCAACACCCCTGTGTACTACTTCCATATCCTTGTACCACCCTTCGTCGATATAAGGAGGATGGTCATCCTCATCCTCCTTGCATCTACAGTACTTGCAGGCTTGGGACTCAAGGAGGTAATCAGCAGATTCAACCACAGATTCACCCAGGTGATGGCGGTAGCTCCCTTTGTTCTTCTTGCGGGTGTTGAGTTCTTCCCCGGGATTACTATACGCAACATGACCGATACCCCGGAGGCATACAGATGGCTTGCAGAAAGGGAGGGGGATTTTACAGTTGTGGAATATCCCCTCACATCCATCCATGATGTAAGACGCTATGAACCATTTTACGGTCAGACCATACATGGAAAGAGGCTCATGAACCCCTTTGGTGTTTCGGGGCACGATCCCTTACCAAGGAATCCCTATCTCAGAGAGATTATGGGCAAGGGAGGGGCTGTGAACGTAGTCCTCTCGAACCCAAGGAACGCATCCATCGTACTGTCTCATCTCGGTACAAAGTACCTTATCGTAAGAAGGGATAAACTCGGTATGTCCAAGGTCCCTGATATGGATGGAAGGGGTTTTACAAGGATAGCACGGTTCATGGACGCTGAGGTCTACAGGGTATCACCCAGTGATGCTGATGTCTGTATTACTTCGTTCGAGGACTTCCTCAGGACAGGTTATTTTCTGAACAGGGATGATACGAATAATGCGCATAGTAGCACGTATATAAAACCTGACCCTGTCTGGCAGGACGGAAAGGTATGGCTCTGGATGGGTAAGAAGGGAAGTCTCAAAATAAAGACACTCAACGAGAAGGAAGGGATATACGATCTACATTTTACAGCGAGGTCTTCTGGCTCTCCCACAAGGTTGAGAATCACTGTTGACGGTGAACCATGGAGTGAGGTCACTATCGACCAACAGCCAGCGGATTACATCATCACCGGTATACCTGTAAGACCTGCTCCAGGGGGACTCATTGTGGAAGTGGAGGTGCTGGACAAGGGGGTTTTAAGGCGTGCAGAGGGATTCGTAGAATCGGACGAGGTGCAGATAGGTGCCGGTCTTGCGGATGTCTTCCTTGTAAGAAACGGGGAAATGGCACCATAGTAAGAGTGCAAAAACCTCCATATCCTCCACAGAGGGTATCTAACAAGACCGATACCTGGAGGACGATCGGGGGAAGGGTTTTTGGGAAGGGCTTTTACTGGAAGGACAGGACAGAGATGGTGGATATGGTTATGAGGGGCAGGTGGTTTGTTATTCTATCGTTGTCCCTTCTTATCCTCTGTGGCTGTGAGGGGAACAAGAACCTTATAGACAACAGCGGTTTCGAGGTATGGACTGATATGCCCTTTGGATGGTCTGTGGAGGGGGACTGTGAGGTGACAAGGGTTGAGGGAGGGGGTGTGCTTTTTAAGGCAAAAGATGATGGGGCACCTTTCCTGTATCAGGGGGTAGAGCCAAGGTCCTACCACAGGGGGAATCTCATAACCCTTGCCAGCTGGGTTAAGTCTTCCGTACCGCGGAGTGTTGTCGTTGAGTTCTCTGATAGGAAGGGTACGGATATAAAG
>WGFF01000091.1 GCA_015492355.1 Deltaproteobacteria bacterium | reverse complement strand
GTAATATATCATGCCCCTTATCAAAGTAATAACAGAAAGGGTGGTATAAAATATCCTCCATACCCTAAGTCCTGCCATAGGGACAGGGGTGGATTTCTTCGTAAGAGAGAAAAGGGCTTATCCTTTCGGACCCCACAGAGGAGACATCGCTTTTGGAGACAGGGGAACCCCCCGAAAGGAAGGGTAGAGAATTGAGCCACAATCGGCTGGGGGTGCCACGATAGAGGGTTTCTCACAGGTGATGAGGATAGTCAAGTCGCTCGGTCTGGTTTCAATTGAGCCCTGGAGGGGGTTTAGAGGAAGAGGAAAGAGGTACAACGGGGGTCTGTTTGGCTTGCTTTTTGAGGGGATTTTGGTTATATTTCTTATATTTAAGATGATGGGTTTAGATGACCGATTTCCTTTTTAGTGCAGGGAGATGGTTTCGGGAGGGATACTTTTATGGGAAGGTTCAAGGCGGTATATCTTGTTGTGTTTCTTCTGCTTGTTCCTGTCAATGCCCTATGCGAGGATGCGAGGATAGATGATGTGACCGTGAACTACAATAGTGATCTCAATCTTTCCTTCACTGTAAAGGGTGCCTTCACTGAGGATATAATCGAGGCTATAAACAGCGGTATACCCACATCGTTTACCTTTATAGTGGAACTCTACCGTACACGGCGGATGTGGTTTGATGAGCATCTGGGCACGTGGAGGTTTACACATACAGTAAGGTACGACAGCCTCAAGGAGGAATACGAGGTCGAGCTGGGGGAGAAGAAAAGTCACGTGCGCACAAAGGATTTCAAGGAGATGAAAAGACTTATGGTCAGGGGAGAGAATTTTACCATAAAACCGTCCAAGAAACTCAGGGAAGGTGAGGAGTATACCCTCAAGATAAAGGCTGAGCTTGATACCATAAAACTCCCCTTTTTTCTTGATTACATGCTCTTTTTTGTAAGATTATGGGATTTTGAAACAGACTGGTATACCCACACCTTCTCGCCATGATAGTGTGGGAGATCTATAAGGGGTTTTACCCTGCTTACTCGGGGACCTTGACCCTGGGTTTTCGGGGAGGGGTTTGAGGGGAAGGGGCTTTTTCAAAGGTTTTTTTCCCCCTTGAGCGAGGTTTTTTCCATGAACGATGCACAGAGGCAGGAACAGAAAAGACGCCGCAGGGAGTTTATAATAATCCTGGTGGTCATACCCCTTATTCTGCTTCTCACCTATATCGAGAGTCACATCTCCATTATAAGCGGTGACATACCTGTTGCAACGAACATCTTTGTCCTGGGGCTTATAAACCTCAACATCATACTCCTTGTACTCCTTATCTTTCTCGTTCTGCGAAACACGGTAAAGCTCTTCCTTGAGAGGAAGAGAAGGGTGATGGGCTCAAGGCTCAGGACCAAGCTCATAGCTGCCTTTGTGGGACTCACCATCGGTCCCACCTTTCTGCTTTTCTTTGTGGTGATAGGTTTTATAAACAAGAGTATAGACAGCTGGTTCGGCATAGGTATAGAGGAGTCTCTCAAGGAGTCCCTTGAGCTTGCCCAGGACTACTACAGTGATCTTACCGACAGGATATTCGCAACCTCAAGGAAGGTTGCCATATCCATAGGCAAAAAGGGGCTTACCCTGAGGAAGGATGAACTCAGGGATTTCATCTACAGGAAGCTCGAGGAGGAAGACCTGTCCACCATAGAGGTATTCTCCCCCCAGGGCGAAAGGATAGCCTATTCCATCTCTACGAAGATAAACAAGAACATGGTGCCGGATGTGGCACCAGAGCCTGTTGCAGACGCCATAGGTGGGGAGGCGTTGAGTTTCGTACAGACGCTCAAGGTGGGAGACGTGGTAAGGGGTGTTGCACCCATACCGTCCCTGGAGGAGGACGGCAAGAGTGCTGGTGCAGTGGTTGTGAGTTACTACGTGCCGAGGAGTCTTATAGACAAGATGAAGGAGATAAGCACTGCCTTTGACAGTTACAGACAGCTCAAGCTCCTCAAAAACCCTGTAAAGGCAACCTATTTTACCATACTCCTTATAATAACCCTCCTTATAGTATTCTTCGGTATATGGATAGGCAGATACATTGCAAAGGGCATAACCGTTCCTATACAGGAGCTCGCTGAAGGTACACATGCGGTTGCAAGTGGAAACCTCGATTACAAGATAAACGTGGAGAGCAATGACGAGATAGGGCTCCTTGTAAAATCCTTCAACCGCATGACCGAGGACCTCAAGGCTGGCAAATCGAGGCTCGAGAAGGCGAACCTTGAGTTGAGGAACACCAACATAGAACTCGAGCGGAGAAGACGCTACATAGAGATAGTTCTTAACAACGTTAATGCAGGTGTGGTGTCCATAGACAAGTCAGGAAGGATTACGACCATTAACAGGTTTGCCGCTGAGATACTCGGCACATTCGAGGTGGATGCCCTCGGCAAGAACTACAAGGATGTGGTGAGAACAGAGGATAGGAGGATGCTGAGGGAGATGATAAAGGAGATGAACGACCTGGAGGCTGAGACACTGGAAAAGCAGATGAAGGTGAGGGTCAAGGACAAAGAGATGACAGTGCTTGTGAGTCTCAACGCCCTCAGGGACGAGGACGGTGATTACATGGGTATGGTTGCTGTAATGGACGATCTGAGTCATCTGCTCAAGACCCAGCGCATGTTTGCCTGGAAGGAGGTCGCACGGAGGATAGCGCACGAGATAAAGAACCCCCTCACCCCGATCCAGCTCTCTGCACAGAGGTTGAGGAGGAAGTACCTCGAAAGATTCGCAGACGATGGAAGGGTCTTTGATGAATGTACCAGGACGATTATAAGGCAGGTTGAGGAACTCAAGACCCTTGTGAACGAATTTTCGAGTTTTGCACGTATGCCTTCTGCCAATCCCAGCCCCAATGACCTGAACGAGATAGTCCAGGAGACCGTATCCCTCTACGAGATGGGACACAGGAACATAAGGTTTGCACTCTCCCTTGATCCGTCTTTACCTGTACTCGATGTGGACAGGGATCAGATAAAGAGGGCTATAATAAATCTCATAGACAATGCCATATCTGCCATAGATGGTGATGGGATGATAAGGGTTGTGACTAAGTTCGATGCAGGCATCAAGATAGCCCGTCTCGAGGTCATAGATACAGGTTGCGGTATACCAGAGGACTACAAATCGAGGCTTTTTGAGCCCTATTTTTCCACCAAGAAGTCCGGTACAGGGCTCGGTCTTACCATAGTGAGCAATATTATAGCAGACCATAACGGGTACATAAGGGTCAAGGACAATGTACCTAAGGGTACAAGGTTTATCATTGAACTCCCTGTAAAGACGGTAACGATATGAAGACCATAATGGTTGTGGATGACGAGCGTGATATAAGGGATGCCCTTGAGGGTGTATTGACCGATGAGGGCTACAGGGTTAGTGTTGCGGGCAATGCCAGTGAGGCTATGGAAAAGATAATCCATGAGCCACCAGAGCTGGTACTGCTCGATATCTGGATGCCTGACAGGGATGGTGTGGAGTTGCTCAAGGATATAAAGAACCGTTTCCCATCCATTCCTGTAATAATGATATCTGGGCATGCAACCATCGAGACTGCTGTAAAGACAACAAAGCTGGGTGCCTATGATTTCATAGAAAAACCCCTCTCCCTTGACAAGGTTGTAATCACCATAGAGCATGCCCTTGAGCAGAAGCGCCTTATGGAAGAGAACATGGCATTGAGGCTCAGGGACAGGAAAAGGTACGAGATAATAGGCAGATCAAGGGTAATGGAGCAACTCAAAAGGGATATCAAGAGGGTCGCTCCCACGAACAGCTGGGTACTTATAACAGGCGAGAACGGTACAGGTAAGGAACTCGTTGCAAGGAACATCCATTTTCTCTCTAAGAGGGCTGACAAGCCCTTTGTGGAGGTGAACTGTGCTGCCATACCAGAGGACCTCATAGAGAGTGAGCTCTTCGGGCATGAAAAGGGCGCCTTTACAGGTGCCTATTCACAGAGAAAGGGAAAGTTCGATATGGCTGACAGGGGCACTATATTCCTCGATGAGATAGGTGATATGAGCCTTAAGACCCAGGCTAAGATACTCAGGATACTACAGGAGCAGACCTTTGAGAGGGTGGGTGGAACGGAGAAGATAACAGTGGATGTACGTGTAATAGCCGCTACAAACAAGAACCTCAAGGAGCAGATAGAAAAGGGACTGTTCAGGGAAGACCTCTACTACAGGCTCAATGTAATACCCTTCCATGTACCACCCCTGCGTGAGAGGCCAGAGGATATCCCTATCTTTGTTGAGCATTTTCTAAGGGAGTTTTCAAGGGAGACGGCAAGGGAGATGCCCGTTATAACCGATACAGCGATGGAACTTCTCATGAGGTATAATTGGCCAGGCAATGTGCGTGAACTCAAAAACCTTATGGAAAGACTCGTCATAATGAATCCCTCCAGCACGATCAGCACCGATGACCTACCCCCATACATACGTGGTACCACAGGCTCGCTCTCAACCGAGACCTTCTTCAACAAGAAGACCCTCAGAGAGGCAAGGAAGGATTTTGAGAGGGAGTTTATACTGAGAAAACTAAAGGAATTCGATGGCAATATCTCAAGGACCGCAGAGGCAATAGGTGTGGAAAGAAGCCACCTTTACAGAAAGATAAGGAGCTACGGTATAGAGGCTTAAGTGCTATAAGAGACAGAAAGGCTTATCCCGTGCCGGCAGGGGGGATTGAAGGTGTCCCAAGAGAAAGGGATTTTTTGTAAAAGGGACACAGACCGTACCTTTCCCATTACATCTCACCAGTGTCCATGAACTGGCTGTATGGAATATATTTCCATGGTGGCTTGGCAGATGTTTTTTCCAACGACTATGG
>WGFF01000090.1 GCA_015492355.1 Deltaproteobacteria bacterium | reverse complement strand
TACCTGGAGGCAGCGGACAAGGATAACAACGCGACCATTTACTACAACGGTAACATCGACTTCGTGGCAACACCCCAGTAATCGCGCTTTCTCTTCAGTAAAGCCCCGTCTACGGACGGGGCTTTATTATCTTCGGACCGTCCTTACATCAAATATCTATGAAACCAGCCCATACTTCCTTTCAGGAGGTAATCCACCAATGTTTCCCAAAAGGTTTGAAGAAAGGCTATGAGGTCCGGTTTCTCCGACAAAGACCTTTTTAAAAGACTTCCGACAACGATTATCCTTGCAAACCACAGGGTGAGAGGGTAAAATTTAGAGAAAAAGTTCAAAACCCATTATAAAAATGTCATTTAGAGAATTTCTCATCCGCAGAGGTGGTTTTACCCTTACAGAATTACTCGTTGTTGTGGCTATAGTATCGGTACTCGCCACGGTTGCTGCCATGATGTTTTCAAAGTATATGATGAAGAACTACCTTGCAGAAATATACAATGATGCGAGGAATGTGTATGTGGCTGCCCAGGCCTATCTCATGATCAATCCTGGAGAGACGGTTGACTCCATGGACAAACTCAAGGCAGGCGGCTTTCAGAACTCCCCAAATACGATCTTTCTCAACGGTTCCATGAGGGCGGCCTCAGGTAAGATAGAATTGTACTCCTCAATCCTTAATTCATATAATATGGATAACAATGCAGTGGTCTATTATAACGGTAGGTTAGAGTTGCCCAACTCGCCTTGAATCTATTTCCCAAAAATATTCCCTCTCTTCCAGGAGACGCAAAAATAACCCTTTGCAAGAGATATATTCCCCTTTTTCTTCTCCCGGTGGGTCTTTTTTTCTGGTCCAGTGCACTGAAGGGACAATTTGTATATGATGACAGGGGATATATAGTCGAAAACATATGGATAAGGTCGCTTGAAAACTTCCTTGACCTTTCCGGGACGCGGTATATAGGGTTTTTGAGCTTCGCCCTGAACTACAGAATAGGAGGACTCACCCCCTTCGACTACCATCTCGTGAATGTGATAATCCATATCCTCAATGCCATTCTTATCTTTCATCTCATCATCCTTACCTTCAAAACCCCATCCATAAGGGGAATGACAGGCGATGACACAGAGATAGAAAGTATCTCTGTTGCCATGGCTCTGGTGGCATCTTCCATATTTCTCGTCCATCCACTTCACACACAGGCAGTTACGTACATAACCCAGAGGTTTACCTCCCTTGCCACCTTTTTCTATCTTCTTACGGTGGTCCTGTATGTAAAGGCAAGGCTTTTGTGGTTGGAGGGGAGTAGAAAAGGAAGGATGAGACCATCTATAGTCTATATCCTCTCTCTCCTGTCCGCTGTATTTGCCCAGAAGACAAAGGAGATAAGTTTTACAATCCCTTTTATAATCGTCCTTTACGACTATATCTTCCTTCCCCATGACAGGAGGGGGAGGAATCTAAGGATTCCCTTTTATCTCACCCTGCCCATAATCCCGCTCACACTCCTTGCACCTGAGATAGGACTGGATGAGGACAGGATAGGTGAAGGGCTGAGGATAAAACAGATGGAGGAGGCTTTCTCTCTTTCGAGATATGTATATATACTTACCCAGTTCAGGGTGATTATAACCTACATGCGTCTTCTTATCTTTCCGTCAGGGCTCAGGATCGACTACGATTACCCTTTATCCACTTCTATACTGGAACCCAGAACCTTGCTGTCCTTTATATTTCTGATTATTCTTCTTGGGCTTGCTATTTATCTCTTTAAGAGATCACGCGGTATGAACAATCCCCTGGGTATCATATCCTCTTTTGGACTATTCTGGTTCTTCATTACCCTGTCTGTTGAGTCCTTCCTTGTACCCATCCAGGATGTCATCTTTGAACACAGGGCTTATCTTCCCAGTGTTGGATTCATAATGACCTTCAGTGGTCTTGCCTTTCATATCCTGAACATACTGAGAGACCGATATAAAAAAAGGCTATCCACAGTGGTGTATACATGTATAATTCTGCTTGTCTTCATACCGCCCCTTTCAATAGCATTACACAAAAGGAATGAGGTATGGAGTGATGAGATACGTCTTCTTAACGATACCTTTAAAAAATCGCCCCATAAGGACAGGCTTTACTACGCAAGGGCACTTGCCTACCTTGATATGGAGAGATACCAGGAAGCGATGGAGGACTTAGAGAAGGCATTTGCCATGAATATCAAAAAGGAAAAACTCTACAATCTCTACGGAATAGCACAGGCAGGCATGGGGAGATATGTCGAGTCAATAGAGAGCTTTTCCATGGCAATAAAGATAGCCCCCGATCATGCTGATCCCTATGTCAACAGGGCAATATCATTAGTTGCCATCGGACAGTACAGAAAGGCACTCGATGATTTCATCAAATGGGTAGAGATACAACCAGGCTACAGGACGATTCTCAAGAGCCCTGCCTTCAAAAAGGTAAGGGAGGATATGGAGAGGTTCTGTCTTGAAAACTACACGAAGGGTTGCGATATGTTCATGGATGGACAGGAATAAAGGATTCGGACCTGAAGTATGGAGATGT
>WGFF01000089.1 GCA_015492355.1 Deltaproteobacteria bacterium | reverse complement strand
TCCATGGTCCTCTCAACAGAGTTCATCCCTGTCCTTGCATCCTCTATGACATCGTCTGCGAATCTATCAGCCTCCATGGCATTGCTCTCCACCTCTTTTATCATTGCATTTATGTTGTTCATGGAAGAAGAGACCTGCACTATCGCTGATGAGAGGTTGTCTATATTCTCCGAGACCTCCTTTATGGAAAGAGACATATCCCTTGTGGACGTTGCGGTGTCATCGAGGCTTGAGAACAGATGTTCCATACTGCCCACTATATCGTTTATCCCTGTGCGCAGTTCCTGTACAGAGGCAGAACCGCTCTCTGTGGATGCTGCGAGCACCTCTGTTGCCTTGGCAAGCCTTGCAACCGATGTGTTTATCTTCTCCATGCTCGAGCTTATGGAATCGAGGGCAGAAGCCTGTCTGGAAGAACCCTCGACCACGTATCTACTCATATCCCTTACCTTGATAGACACAACTACAGCCTCATCGGATGTATGCCTTATCTCCCTTATCATATTGTTGAGATTTCTCAACACCTCGTTTATCTGTACCGCAAGAAAGCCTATCTCATCGTTTGTGTCCACACGGGAGTCCCTGGTGAGGTCTCCACCTGCAAGGTATCTGGAGGTATCCACAAGGTCGAGTATAGGTGAGGTGACCACATACCTTATGAACGCCAGCCCCACAAGCCCCATCACTACCACCACCACAAAACCATAGCCAATGGACCTCCATATATCTGTCATTGCAACCATCATCTCTTCCTCCACAGGCACCACTATCTCAAGCCCACCCATCACGTCCCCGACCTTGTAGTCCCTTTTTGGGCTGAGCTGATGGTTGTTGTGGCAGTCCACACAGACCTGCGAGATGGCAACATCAGGTATCATGAACCTCAAAGACTGCCTGCCGTCTATGTCCTCGAACCTGTAGTACCTTGCATGTGTGCCGTTTATGAATGCCCTGAGGGCGCTCAGCTGAAAATCATCCTTAGGTTTTCTTGATGGATTTATGGGATCAAGGCTTACAAGGTCGATATAATACCTGCCGTTAGGCTGATGGGATTTGAATACCTCGTTTACAAAGGTGGCTGGAAGGGGTATGGAATCCTCTGTATCGTCCTCATAGGTGTTCTGTATCTTCAAACCCTTCTTGAGTGCTATGCTTATGACAGTGGATGTGTAGACCTGTCTGTCCGCAACTATCTCCTTTGCAAGGAGGTCTGCGGACATCAATGCCATCCTCTGCGTCTGTTTGATCCTCTCCTTGTATATGTAGGCGCTGTAGATACCGAATATGACTATCCATACACCCGCTGCGAAGATCAGAAGTTTGCCCCTGATGCCGAATCTCACCTGTACAGACCCCTTTTATGGTTTTAAGATGTAAAAATTATTACCTAACATAAAAACCGCACTTTTACAAGGCTATGTACAGGTTCTGCGGGAATATCCTCTTCTGACGGGAGCCTCTCAAGGGGAGGTATGGAGAGAATCCTCTTGCTCTCAAACACCTCTGTACAAATGGTGCTATTCTATCACGAGCCTTTTGAGCCTGTCGTCGAATCTTATAACCCCTATCTGTCCGGGTTCCAGTTCTACCGTATCCTCGAGCTCATAGTATTCGGTACTCTCTGGTCCACTGTCCTTCATCCTCATGCGTACCGTGTGGGTACCAGATTCAACAAAAAAGTTCTCGAATATATAAGAAGCCATATCACGCCTTATACCAGTGGGTGGGTATTCCTTGTCGAGTACCTTCCTGCCATCTATGAACAGCTCGATCTTTACAGGGAACCTCTCCCTCGAACATCCCGATAGCCTGTCTATATCCATCTCCACAGACCTTGTCTCCTTAAGGAGCCTTCTGTATCTCTCTGCCTCCCTCTGTATGAACTCCACTTCATCACACTCCTTCACCCTTCTTCCACTGTGTTTAAAGGCGAGTTTTATACTCGATATACCGGGTGTATAGAAGGCATAGGGGCTGTCAGATAGAAAATACACAGGGATCATGAAAAGGACTATAACCGGCAGGGTCTTTGTAACCTTCAAAAGTATCTGACCCCAACCCTCACCTTTCCTTCTTCCCCTGGGGAACAACTCATGTCTGTTGAGTATGAATATAGGTGTTATTATTATGAGTATAACTATGGTTACTTTAAAGATGGACCAAAACATACACTCTTTCTCTCCTTATCGAGCCCCTTTTTAAACTCCATAAGTTCAGTTAGAAACCCCTGTGTCTGCACCTTCGAGAGCCACACAGTACCTATCCTTGTTCTGTCCACTGTCTTTTTGATTATGGGTGGACGCATACCTTCCAGACGCCTCATGAACCACTCGTTACCACGCCTGTAGTGGCAGTCCTTCGGTGCACAGCCTGCAACAAAGACACCGTCTACACCCTCTTCAAGGGGTATGGAAAGCATGGAGGGATGGATCATACCTACACATGGTACCCTTATGACCCTCAACCACTCCATACCCTTTATGGTGTTGGTGCTGTCAACATCCTCATCCACCCATGGACCCTTTCCGCACAGAAAGACAAATACAGTGGCTTGTTGTGAAGTAGCCCTGAGTGTCCTTGAGAGCCCGCGTACTGTCTCCTTTAAGTAGTCCTCGGTCAGGTCTGGCAGGTTTATGGCGCTGTAATCACATGCCCCCATACATATCCCGCAGCTTGCACACCTCACCGGTGAGACCACAGCCTCAAAGGGATAGCTCAGCCCATCTGTCCTCGGGTTCATCTGTATGGCAACATAGGGACAATCCTCCATGCACAGCTCACACCCTGTACAGTTCTCCGATGTAACCTCCACAGCTGGATTACGCCTCTCCCTTGTAAGCCACGGTATCATACCCACCATCACAGTAACCACCACTATAAAAAGCCACAGAGACGATGGAGAGGTATGCCTGAGAAAGGGAAATATGAACATGAAAAACCAGTCAAATGGTATCTCCTGTGGCAGTCTCTTAAGATCCGCAGGACCGGTGCTCATAGCGGGCTTGAGGAGCGAGAGGACACATAGTACCAGAAATAGCCCGTATATCATAGCCCTGGGCGGATTAATGACAGCCTTGGTTATCCTGTTGAGATGTATGAGGAGGAGTATGAAGAGAAAGAAAAGGGAGCTGAAGTGTATGAACAGCACTATGTAGAAGAGCTGATCTGTCAGGTTCTCCACCCTTGCAAAATTAAGGCTCAGCGGTAGCCCGAATATGGGCACCTTCTCTATCATATCCGCAGAGAGTATGGCAACGAGCTGAGCCCTCTCGTCCCACACCATCCAGTAGCCGAATATACCCCCTATCCATACTATCCATACGATGACAACCCCTGTAACCCATGCAACCTTCCTCCAGTGTTTGTACCTGTCGAGTACGAAGGTGCGCAGGGCATGGAGTATCATAACCACCACAAGTCCATCGGATGCATACCTGTGAAGGCTCCTCATTATACCACCGAGATACCACTGCTCCTCTGAAAGATACCTTACAGACTCATAGGCACCATCCGCTGTGATACTGTAGAAGATGAAAAGATACACACCCGTTACGAGTATAACCCAGAGGAAGAATATACCCACTGCCCCGAGATAGTAAAGGGGGTTACACTCAGGTGTGGTAAAGATGTTTATCCAGCCCTCGAACCTGAGCCACAGGCTCTCTAATATACCGGGCTTTTTGTATATCCTTTTATGTTCCATTTCAGATCAACTCCAGTCAAGGGGGTATAGTGTATCTTAAAAAGGGTGCACCCTGCCTCTCTCCTCTCTGAAGCCTGCCATCCAGAAAAGGTCCATCCCAGAACCATTTCGATTTTAACCGGTACGGATACCAAAGAGTCTGTAAAAGAAGTTGAGTATCTTGCGGCCCCATACAGCAATTACAATAATCATTATGACCGCAAATTGTATGAAGAAACCGAAGAAGACAGGATAATCTATTACGTAACTGTCTGTATAGGGATCGTACCTGTAGCAGAAGTACTTTATCCTATCTATGAGCGATGGTGGTCCTTCTTCGGGGATCCTGCCGGTTATAAGCTCGTTAAGTCTCAACACCAGCTTGTCCGCCTGTGTTCTGAGGCTATATACCTGCCTGTATATCTTACCCTTTGCGTCTACAACAGTGACCATATCTATATGGTCGAAACTGCCGTCCTCCTTTCTCCTGTGGAAGAAACCGAACTGTTTTGTAAGCCTCTCTATGGTGCCCTTGTCTCCTGTTGCAAACCTGAACTTTGAGAAATCCTGTGTAAAACGCAATCCGTATCTTTTAAGACTCTCAGGGGTATCCCTTTCTGTATCGAAGCCTATGGTAAGCACATTGAACACATCCCCGAGTTTTTCCCTTGCCTCGTCAACCTTCTTCTTGAATGTGCCTGTTATGGTAGGGCATATATGGGGACAGTTCGTATAGATAAAACTCACAACGAGGGGCTTTCCATCCCTGAAGTAATCACGGAGGTGAAACTCCACCCCATCCTGGTCGACCAGCACATAGTCATCGAGCTCCACACCCTCTGCCCACTCAGCAGCCAGCACAGCCTTCCTCAAGGTCTCTGTGTCGATCGTCTGTGATGTGGCTCGATCTGGAAATACCAGGGAGAGAATAAAAAGAAAGATAATACCTACCCATATCGCACAGGTTTGGGAGGTATTTGAGCCAGAAACCTCTACAGTCCCCTTATCCTGAGCCCTTTTATTAAGGAAGTTAAAAAGAAAACACTTGCGAATCTCCCCCAAAAATCCCCGAGCCCCTGATCTCAGGTACCGAAAAGGGAGTTCAGCAAGCCTTGTTCCAGGACAGGCGGGAATCGCCGAAAGAGATAAAGGAAGGTACCCTCTAAACATCCTATCTGGCTCTGATTTGCCTGTATTCTGAGGGAAACCCCTTTTGTAAAAGGGGTTTCCCTCAGAAT
>WGFF01000088.1 GCA_015492355.1 Deltaproteobacteria bacterium | reverse complement strand
CCAGAATGGACGCTCTCTGGTTATATCCTGTGCAATGAGCCTTTCACCACCAGCCTTCCCTTCCTCACTGTAACTGGAAGCTGTGAAAAGAAAAAGAAAACCACTTCACAATACAAAAAATCTTTCTCTTATAAATAGTTAAAAGGGATTTGGCTGAGATGTGGAGTCCCATAATACCTTAACTCAAGACCACGTCCATCAAACAAAGTCAAAAATCTCCCCTACCAGCCCCTCTCTGATGCAGATATACAAAAGTCTATGTCCTTTTCCTCCCATCATCCTTATACCTATTGCCACAGGCACATGGTCCGGTAATAACCATTACGCCTGTCCTCACACTACATTAACACAAGACCTCGTTCATGGTATGCCCCATGGTCCTCCCGCACCCCCTATAGCCATCCTTGCGTAACCACAGGGTATCTGCTATACTTAAACGGTCGATGATAATCCCGGTTTTACCGTTCCTGTCAAAAGGCATCTATTCAAGAAACCTAAAAACACAGGAGAAAGGACCATGGCAGATACGGTAAAGAACCTCATAGATGGTAAATGGGTGGATGCTGTATCAGGAAAGACTTTTAAGAGCATAAATCCTGCCAATACAGAAGAGGTGATTGGTGTGGTTCCCCTTTCGGGCAGGAAGGATGTGGACAGTGCGGTAGACTCTGCAAGGAGGGCATTTGAACGATGGAGGCTTATCCCTCCACCGAGAAGGGGAGAGATACTATTTCGTGCGGCAGAGCTTATATCGAAGAACAAAAACGAACTCGGAAGACTCGTTACCAGGGAGATGGGCAAGGTCCTTTCAGAGGGACTCGGGGATGTGCAGGAGGCGATAGACATGGCTTACTACATGGCAGGTGAGGGAAGACGCCTCAGTGGAGAGACCGTGCCATCCGAGCTCCCTGATAAGGATTGTAAATCCGTGCGTGTCCCTATCGGAGTGTTTGCACTTATAACACCGTGGAACTTTCCCACCGCCATACCAGCATGGAAGATATTTCCAGCCCTTATAGGCGGTAATACGGTGGTCTTCAAGCCCTCAAGCTACACACCCGTGTCTGCCACGAAACTTATTGAGCTCATAGTGCAGGCAGGGGTGCCTGACGGTGTCATAAACCTCGTCCATGGCACTGGCGACGAGGTGGGCGAGTACCTTGCAAGGCATCCAGGGGTGGATGGTGTATCATTTACCGGCTCTTCTGCTGTAGGGGAGAGGCTTGCAACCACATGCGGTGGACTGAACAAAGAGATATCCTGTGAGATGGGAGGTAAAAACCCCATAATCGTCATGGACGATGCAAGGCTCGACCTTGCTGTGCACGGGGCTGTATGGGGTGCATTCGGCACAACAGGACAGAGATGTACCGCGGCAAGCAGAATAATAGTGCACAAGAACGTATATTCCAGGTTTATAGAACTCTTCACAGAGGCCGTTACCTCCCTCAAGGTGGGTGATGGACTCCTTCCTTCCACGGACGTGGGTCCTGTCATAAACAAGGCACAGATGAAAAAGGTGCTCGATTATATAGAGATAGGCAAGAAGGAAGGCGCAGTCCTTGTGTGTGGTGGCAAAGCCTGTGATGGTAAGGAATACGAAAAGGGGTTCTTCATAGAGCCCACCATATTTGTCGATGTAAGACCAGAGATGAGGATAGCACGGGAGGAGATATTCGGTCCTGTTACATGTGTCATAAAGGCAGAGGACCTCCATGATGCCATAAGGATAGCCAATGATTCGGAATACGGTCTTTCGTCCTCCATATATACACAGGATGTTAACAATACAGCCATAGCAGAGAGGGAACTGGAGGCAGGGATAGTGTACATCAATGCACCGACCATAGGTGCAGAAATACAGCTTCCCTTCGGCGGTATAAAGAAAAGTGGTTTGGGGCACAGGGAGGCAGGTGGAAGGGGTGGAGCCCTTGATATGTACACGAGATGGAAGGTAATATACAGGGATTTCTCAGGGAAACTCCAGAAGGCACAGATAGACAAGGATTGATTTTCTAAGAGGGAATCCCCTTTTTCCGCCAGAAGCCTTCACCATGGATAGGTCCTTAGAGGATGTAAATACCCAGCCCTGATGGCTGGATTTCACATAGGGTGTACACTTCCCGAGTCTCCATTCAGGAGGATTCCTCTTTCAAAGGGTAAGGGTTTTTGTTATAATCCCATCGCAATTTTTTTAAAGGAGAACAGGGAATGGTAGAGTATGTAAAGACCTACAGATGTCCTACATGTAACGGGCTGGCAAGTGGTATGGGGCATCTGTGTCATCCTGTGACCGAGGGTGTCAGGTTTGTATGCGAGTTCTGCGAACAGGAGGTCGACAGTGCAAGGCATGTATGCTCTCAGATGATAGACAAGATAGCGTATACGTGCAAAAAATGTGGACGACTTGCAGTCTATGACAGTCTTTTGTGTGAACCAGAACCTATAGAGACGGATTGAGGATTCCATGGAACAGGACGTTATAAAAAGGGCAAGGGAACTCCTGACCCCAGCACTGGTATTCCACACCGAGATTACTGTAAGGCGTGCTTACGGTATATATGTGGATGGTACGGACGGGAAAAGATACATGGATTTTTCATCTGGCCTTGCCACCGTGAATCTGGGGCACTGCCCTGAGAGGGTTGTGGAGGCTGTCAAGAGACAGATCGATGAGATAATCCATTCAGGATGCATTTTTTACTATCCTTCCATTGTGGGGCTTGCAGAGAGGCTCAGAAGGATAACCCCTGATGGTATAGATATGTTCTTCTTCTCTAACAGTGGTGCAGAGGCAGTGGAGGGGGCTGTAAAGCTTGCAAGATACACAACAGGCAGACAGGGGGTTATTGCCTTTACAGGGTCGTTCCATGGCAGAACAATGGGCTCCATAAGTCTTACCACATCCACATCGAAGTATCGAAAGGGTTATCATCCCCTTTTGCCATCTGTGTTCCATGCACCCTATCCCTACTGTTATCGCTGTCCAATGGGACAGACAAGGGATGAGTGTTCGATGGAGTGTTTTAAGTATCTGGAAAGGATGTTAAGGCACATCATTTCACCCGAGGAGGTTGCCTGCATTGTTATAGAGCCTGTACTTGGCGAGGGCGGTTATGTGGTACCACCTGAGGATTACCTTGTAAATTTAAGGAGACTGTGTACAGAGCACGGTATCCTCTTCATAGCGGATGAGGTGCAGACAGGCTTTGGCAGGACAGGTACGTGGTTTGCCTGTGAGCATTTCCGCATAAAGCCAGATATAATCACCGTGGCAAAGGCAATAGCAGGGGGATTCCCCTTGAGTGCGGTAGGTGCATCCGAAGAGATTATGAAGGGATGGTCTCCCGGTGCCCATGGTACCACCTTTGGGGGGAACCCGGTCTCCTGTGCTGCTGCATGTGCATCCATCGACACGATAGAGGAGGAACAACTCCTCGAAAACGTCCAGAAGGTGGGAAGATATGCCATAGAAAGGCTCATGTCTTTAAAGAAAGACCATCCCTTTATAGGGGATGTACGGGGGCTGGGATTCATGATAGGGGTGGAGTTTGTAAAGGAGGATGGAAGCCCAAATCCTGAACTTTTGAACACCGTTATTGAAAGATGTCTTGAGAAAGGGCTCATCCTTGTTGAATGTGGCAGGGAGAAGAACATAATCCGATTTATGCCACCCCTTATCGCCAAACATACCGATATGGAGAGGGCACTTAATATCTTTGAGGAGGCCCTTGGTTGATAGAGAAAGGTCTTCGCCTTTCATCCCCTGGTATTGTCTTTATCCTTTTTGTCCTCTTTGTACTATCCCTTCGTATAGATCCTGTTGTTGCTGATATACCCCGTATAGACTGGCTTT
>WGFF01000087.1 GCA_015492355.1 Deltaproteobacteria bacterium | reverse complement strand
TATCTACATAATTCAGGTCCGATTTGATGACCCATTACCTAATATAATACAGCCAGGAGCAGTTTTGTGGGGTAAGACTATAGAATCGAGTGGTTTGGTAAAACCATTATCCATAACCAGACAAATATCCGAGGTAGATGGAATATGACTACACTTATATCCTTCATAGTGGTTCTTAGCATACTCATCTTCATCCATGAGCTCGGTCATTTTCTGGTCGCCAAGCTTACTGGTGTGGGTGTTGAGGTCTTTTCCCTTGGCTTCGGTCCGAGGCTCACAGGGGTGAAGGTGGGCGAGACAGAGTACCGCATATCCGCCCTTCCCTTCGGCGGATATGTGAAGATGGTGGGCACGTCACTGGATGAGGAGCTGTCAGAGGAGGACAAAAAGAGGTCCTTCCTCCACAAGCCCCTTTTGAGCCGTACAGCCATAGTATCCGCAGGTTCCATAATGAACCTTCTCCTTGCAGTGGTACTCTTTCCTGTAATCTATATGATAGGTATAAGTGTGCCTGCCTATTTTGAAAGGGAGCCGAGGATAGGCTTTGTTGAGCCAGAGGGTCCTGCAGGCAGGGCAGGGCTCAGGGCAGGGGATGTGGTGGAGTATGTAAACGATACCGCTGTAAAGACTTGGGAAGACCTTGTGGGCATTGTTGCGGTCAATCCTGAAAAGACCCTGAGATTCAGGGTGAGGCGTGATGGAGAGGTGGTGGATGTAGAGATAGTCCCTGAGGAGTCGAGGCTTACAGGAGAGGGTGTTGCGGGTATATACCCTGTGATGGAGCCTGTGATAGGCGGGGTCTCAGAGGGCTATCCCGCAAGTCAGGCAGGTATCAAGCCCGGGGACAGGATAATAAGCATAGACGGCATACCCATACAACACTGGGCAGAACTCGAGGGGATAATCCACAGGAGTGGAGAGAAGAAGGTCTTTGTGGTGGAGAGGGATGGGGAGAGCCTTACCTTCGAGATAACACCGAGGTTCAACGAAGAGATGCAGGTATTCCTTGTGGGTATCACGCCCTATGAACCCACGGTTGTGAAGAGATATGGCTTTTTCGAGGCAGTGGCAAGGGGGATAGGTACGTCGGTGGAGATGACGGTAAAACTCTTTGTGGTCATAAAGGGACTTATAACAGGTGAGTACTCCATAAAGACCCTGGGTGGTCCCATAATGATAGCCCAGGTTGCAGGCAGGGCTGCGGAATCAGGGCTTGTGGACCTTCTCTTTCTGGTGGCGTTCTTGAGCCTCCAGCTGGGTATACTCAATCTCCTTCCTGTGCCTGTCCTCGATGGGGGGTATCTTGTCTTCTTTGCCATCGAGTTTGTAAGGGGAAAACCCTTGAACGAGAAGGTCGTGGAGGTAGCCCAGCAGATAGGCATGGTGCTACTCGTTGCGCTCATGCTCCTTGTCACATACAACGATATATTCCGTCTCTTTGGATGGCTTTGAAGGTTCTGGCATTCGATACCTCGTCTTTCTACGGCAGTATAGCCCTCATGGAGGATGAAAGGCTCGTTCTGGAGCTGAACGCAGGTGGTGTAGAGGGGCATGCGGTATGGCTTGTGCCCTCGCTCGACTATCTTCTTAAGAAGGCCCGTACCTCCATAAAGGAGATAGACCTCTTTGCAGTATCCATCGGTCCTGGCTCGTTTACCGGCTTGAGAATAGGTGTGAGCGTTGTCAAGGGGCTTGCATGGACACTGAAAAAGCCTGTTGCGGGTATTTCCACACTCGAGGCACTCTCCATGAACGTGCCCTTTGGTGAGGTGAACGTCTGTCCCATCATGGATGCCAGGAAGAAGGAGGTCTATACAGCCATCTACACCATGGGCAGGAACGGGAGGAAGACCATACTCAGGGACAGTGTCATGAGCCCGGAGGCACTCCTTGAGTTCATAAGCGGTGCTGGTATGGAAGGACCGGTTGTGTTCATAGGCGATGGTATAAGGGTGTATGGTGATTCCATAAGAAGGGGTGTGAGGGATGCTCTGTTTGCACCAGAGTATATGTGGCAGGTGAGGGCTTCACACATCGCACACCTTGCGGTGAAGAAATCCGTAGAGAAGGGACCAGAGGAGTTGAGCCCTCTCTATCTGAGGAAATCCGATGCGGAGCTCAAAAAACAGGCGGGACAGGGGAGTTGACAAGGTAGAGGTGCTTAAGTTAATATTTTAAACTACCTTTTGGGGAAAGACAGGGTATAAGACTCAAACCTACAAGGAGGGTTCCCTATGGAAATGAACAAGGAACTCATAGAAAGACTCCTCAGGGAGGATGAGGAGTTCAGAAAGGCTTATGAAGCCCATAGGGAATATGACAGGCAGGTCGAAAGGATGGAGAGGAGGGGATATCTGAGTGCGGATGAGACGATGCAGGTAAGCAGACTGAAGAAACTGAAGCTCGCCATGAAGGACAGGATGGAGAATATTCTTTCCAGGTACAGGTAACAGACCACCCCGGGTATCTCTTGTTCAACGGATATCCTTCAGGATGGACACGCCTGAAAGGTCTGTTTGCCTCACAGGTGGTTTTGAAAAGAATCCTGGAGAGCATTGGCTCTGAGGAGCCTTCGCTCCGAGAGCCTTCACTCCGAGAGCCTTCGCTCTGAGGAGCCTTCACTCTGAGGAGCCTTTGCTCTGAGGACCTCGGCTCCAAACCGCAGGATTCTCTGTTCGGATTCCTTCCAGAG
>WGFF01000086.1 GCA_015492355.1 Deltaproteobacteria bacterium | reverse complement strand
TGAAGCCCCGCCTTGTAGGCGGGGAGCTTCACTTGTCCAATATCTATGTGATTTGGTGGGAAATCGTTTATAATTACCTAAATTTTTTATATCAACATGATGGATTCCAAAGGTGAAAAATATCTGAAGTAAGGTGGCTGGTCTGTAGGTTACGTAAAGGAAATCTGTCCTTTTGAAGTATTACGAAAAGACGTCATAGGGACAGGGGAGTGAACCGCTCGGATCGAGCCCAGCCCTTATTATTGGGTAATGGGTCATCAAATCGGACCTGATCGTTGTGGGGAAAACCCTCCGGGCTATCGCCCTTTTCTGGTAAAAAAGTGTTTTCCCTCAGGATTTAGTCCCCCCACAGGGAATGTTGAAAGGGAGGCAATCTGTTTTTATACCCTGGAGACTCAAAGAGAGGACAAGGGAACTACTCTCCAAGGAAAGAGGGACTACTTACAAGGACCACGGTGGGAGGGTCTCTGTATGTCTTGTCTATCCCAATACCTACTACGTGGGGATGAGCAATCTGGGGTTTCAGTTCGTCTACGGGTCCCTCAACCTCAGGGAAGACTGTGTATGCGAGAGGGCATTCCTTCCTGAAAGGGATGAACTCGATGAACTCAGGGTAGGGTCCATTCCCCTCTTTTCCCTGGAATCACAGACACCGCTCAACAGATTCGACATCATCGCCTTTTCCCTATCCTTCGAGGAGGACTATCTCAATATCCCCACCATTCTGAGGCTCTGTAATATACCTGTATATGCAAGGGACAGGGGTCTGGAGGGTCCCCTTCTCCTCGGTGGGGGATGTGCGGTATCCATGAATCCAGAGCCCTTAGGGGATATCTTTGATATCCTCTTTATAGGTGAGGCGGATGGCATCCTCGGGAACATTATTGACCTTTATCAGCGATTCAAAAGGGGTGGTATGGTATACAAAGAAGGGTACCTCTACGAGGTCGCTCATCTCGAAGGTGTGTATGTGCCGTCCTTCTATGGATTTACCTATGACGGTCCTGTTGTAAAGTCCATAAGGGTATTGAGGGATGGCATAAAGCCGAGGGTTACCGCACGGAAGGTAAGGGATATAGATTCCGCTCCTCTCATCCATACGGTTGTGACCACACCGTGGACAGAGTTCAGTGGGACGTGTCTTGTGGAGATAGAACGGGGCTGTCCAGAGGGATGCAGGTTCTGTACCGCTGGATTCATATACCTTCCCCCGAGGTGGCGCAGGAAGGAGGGTGTGCTGGACGGGGTGAGAAAGGGGCTTGAGGATACCAAAAAGGTGGGGCTTGTGGGCTCAGCGGTATCAGAATATCCATATATAAAGGATGTGCTGAGGGAAGGGACTCGGCTTGGGGGTGAACTTACGGTCTCGTCCCTGAGGGCAGATATACTCGATGAGGAACTCCTCCACCTTCTCAAAGGCTCAGGCTACAGGACAGTCACCATCGCACCTGAGGCAGGCAGTGAGAGGCTCAGGAGGATTATTAACAAACCCATAAGCGACGATAATCTCCTAAGGGCGGTGGAACTTGCAGAAAAGGTGGGCTTAAGGAGGCTTAAGCTCTACTATCTCCTGGGGTTGCCTTGTGAGGAGGACGGGGATGCAGAGGCTATTGCAGAACTCACATTAAAGATGAAGGCTATCTTCAGTGGTAGTATATCCCTCAGTGTAAATCCCTTCGTACCGAAGCCCTTTACACCCTTCCAGTGGCATCCACTTGAAAAGAGGGAGGTTGTGGGGAGGAGATTTTCCATTATAAAGGGGCTTGTCTCCAAAAAGAAGGGTATCACGGTAAAGACCATCTCAACAAGGAGGGCAGTCCTCCAGACCTACCTTTCCAGGGGAGACAGGAGGGTTGGAGGAACGATAGTCGATGCATCCATGGAAGGTATTTCAGGGGCGCTCAGGAAGGCAGACCCACCGGTAGAGGGGTACGTCTACAGGGAGAGGACATACCAGGAGATACTGCCCTGGGATATAGTGGACTTCGGCATAAGAAAGGAATACCTCTGGGATGAGTACCAGAGGGGGCTTGAGGGAAAGACGACCCCTCCGTGCAATCCAGATGTATGCACGAGGTGTGGTGTATGCGGAAACAGGGGGTGAAGATGTGCGGTATGGGGGAATATCTCCTTACCGTAGAAAAGCCCAGTAGATACATAAATAGAGAGATAAACTCTGTAAAGAAGGACCCCTCCGGGGTAAGGCTCAGGTTCGGTATAGCCTTTCCAGATACCTACGAGGTGGGGATGAGCCATCTCGGTATGCAGATACTCTATCAGATACTGAACGCACGTTATGACATATTCTGCGAGAGGGTATTCTGTCCATGGCACGATATGGAGGTGCTCATGAGGAAGAGGGGAGAGCGACTTACCACCCTTGAGACAAAGACCCCTCTATCAGAGCTCCATATACTCGGTTTTTCCCTCCAGTACGAACTCACGTACACCAATGTACTGAATATACTCGAACTCGGTGGTATACCCCTCCTTGCAGAGGAGAGGAGGGACGGGGACCCCATTGTTATAGGTGGTGGTCCGTGTGCCCTCAATCCAGAGCCACTTTCTATCTTCTTCGATGCCTTTGTGCTCGGGGATGGAGAGGAGGTGGTCCTTGAGATAGGGGATACGGTTATAGAGGGTATGGAGAGGGGTGAGGGGAGGGATTCTATTGTCGAGAGGCTTGCAGGGATAGAGGGTGTGTATGTACCCAGGATGTTCTCTGTACGATACGGGGAGGATTCCAGGATAGAGGAGATACTGCCCTTAAGGAGTACACACAGGGTGAGAAGAAGGATAGTACCTGACCTCAACACCCTGCCCCTTCCTGTAAAGCCTGTTGTACCCTTCACACAGGCCGTCCACGATAGACTATCCGTTGAGATAGCAAGGGGGTGTACCAGGGGATGCAGGTTCTGTCAGGCAGGGTTCATATACAGGCCCCTGAGGGAGAGGACACCGGAGATTATCTCTGAGATAGTAAGGGAGGGGCTCAGGAATACGGGCTATGAGGAGATATCGCTCCTTTCCCTGAGTACAGGCGATTATTCATCCATAGAGGAACTGCTCTCTGGTCTCATGGACTTTCTGAGGAGGGACAGGACCGCCATATCCCTTCCATCCCTGAGGGTGGGTACCCTTAGCGGGCGTGTTGCAGAGGAGATAAGGAGGGTCAAAAAGACGGGCTTTACCCTTGCACCCGAGGCAGGAAGCCCAGGGCTCAGAAAGGTCATAAACAAGGAGATAAGCGAGGAGGCACTTATAAGGACGGTGAAGGAGGTAGTTGGGCTCGGATGGCGTGCCATAAAACTCTACTTCATGATAGGGTTACCCACGGAGACAGACGAGGATGTGGCTGAGATAGCAAGGCTTGTAAGGGAGGTTGTGGGTGTGGCTGGCAGGGGGAGGTTCAAGGTCTCGGTGAGTGTATCCACCTTTGTGCCGAAGCCATTTACACCCTTTCAGTGGGTCCAGCAGATAGAGGAGTGGGTTTCGCGGGAGAGGCTCAGGTTTTTGAGGGATAGACTCTCACCACTCAGGGTGGATTTTAGGTGGCATGACACAAGGATGAGTATCCTCGAGGGGGTGTTTGCAAGGGGAGACAGAAGGCTCGGAAGGGTGCTCCTCAGGGCATTCACCAAGGGCTGTAGATTCGATGGCTGGGCTGACAGGTTCGATTTTGAAAGATGGCGGTCTGCGTTCCGTGAGGAGGGGATGGATATGGGTTTTTATGTAAGGGAGAGGTCCTTTGATGAAATACTCCCATGGGACCATATAGATGCTGGTATAGACAAAAAATTTCTCCTTGCGGACTACAGACGGGCACTCTCCCATAGGGTGATAGAGGACTGTAGATACGATACATGCACTGGGTGTGGGGTGTGTGATTTTGAGACCATAAGGAACGTGGTCTCGGAGAGAAAGGGGGTATCCATCCCCCTTGAACAGGAATCCCGTAGAGGGGATGGCTACAGGAAGATAAGGCTGAGGTTCTCAAAGAGGGGGGAACTCAGGTTCCTCAGCCACCTTGAGCTCGTATCCACCATCGTCAGGACTATAAGGAGGGCTGGCATAAGGGTGAGGTATTCACAGGGGTTCAATCCCCTCCCCAGGATATCCTTCTCTCCACCCCTGGGGGTGGGTATAGAGAGCCTCGATGAGTACATGGATATGGAGATAGAGGACAGGGGGATGGATGTGGAAGCCCTCATAGATTCTCTCAACAGGAGGTGTCCAGAGGGGATTAGGTTCATCGACGGTCATGAGATATCCTTGAAAGAGAGGTCTCCCTCTGCTATGATTAAATCTATAGAATATCTTGTATTTCTGAAAAACGGCCCGCTGGGATTGAATATAGAGCCGGAAAGAATTGACGGGATTTTAAGGGACATTGAAAGGAGAGATTCCATACCCCTTACCCTTGAGAGAGCCAAGAGGAGGGTTGTGGTCGATATCAAGCCCCTTGTGGAGGATATCACCCTGGTGGATGCCACAACATTGAGGCTCGTCCTCAGAAGGGGTGAGAGGGGTAGTGTTAGACCTCGAGAGGTTGTAGCCCACCTTTTTGATCTATCCGAAGAGGATGCGTCCCTCATCCCTGTTCTCAAGACAAAGGCCGTTTTTGGATGAAGATGTGTTCTGTCTCTGTGGTCTTATGAGTGTGTTGTGCTCTTGCAGGAACGGATAGAGACCTTTTCTGCACAGAGCGAGACCTTATGGTGGTGTCTTTGTGGATTCTGTGATGAGAAACAGGAGTATCGAGATACTTGTAAATTCCAATCCCTTTGAGAGGCGTCTTGCGGTTCTGGAGAATTCAAGACTTGTGGAGTTCTATGTTGAGAGGGCAAGGGACAAGGGTATAACAGGCAACATCTACAAGGGCAGGGTTGTGAGGGTGCTTCCAGGGATGCAGTCTGCCTTTGTGGATATAGGGCTCCAGAGGACAGCCTTCCTTCACATCTCAGATATAAGGGAGACCATAGACGATGAGATGGAGGAGTACGAGGAGGAAAAGCCCCCCCAGCTTCGCATACAGGACCTTCTTGAGGAGGGGCAGGATGTGATGGTCCAGGTGGCAAAGGAGCCCATCGGTACAAAGGGTGCGAGGGTCACATCCTATATAACCCTTCCTGGCAGATACCTTGTGCTCATGCCCACCTACAACAAGATAGGTGTATCGAGAAGGATAGAGAACGAAAGGGAGCGCAGGCGCCTGAGGGAGATTGTATCGAGACTCCGCCCCCCTGGCTACGGGTTCATCATAAGAACCGTATGCGAGGGTATGAGGAAGGAGGACATAAGGGCGGATATGAACTATCTCCTCAAACTCTGGCAGAACATACTCCAGAGGAGGGATACCAGCCCCACCCCCTCCATACTCTACGAGGAGCCAGACCTCACATTGAGGATGGTGAGGGATATATTCTCCCCTGATGTAAAGAAGGTGCTTATAGATTCAAAAGAGGAGTACGAAAGGACACTGGCTTTTGTAAAGGAGTTCATGCCAGCCCTTGCAGACCGTGTGGAGTTGTACAGCGGAGAGGATGACCTTTTCGATGTCTACGGGGTGGAGGTGGAGCTTGCGGGTGCGCTGGAAAGCAAGGTCTGGCTCAAATCAGGTGGTTACATAGTCATAGACCAGATGGAGGCACTGACCGCCATAGATGTGAATACGGGTAAATACGTGGGTAAACGCAGTTCAGAGGAGACCATCCTCAAGACCAACCTCGAGGCAGTGGATGAGATAGTCTATCAGCTGAGGCTCAGGAATATCGGCGGGATAATAGTCATAGATTTTATAGATATGGCACTGCCAGAGAACAGGGAGAAGGTCTACAGGGCCCTTAAGGATGCCCTCAGGGCGGACAAAGCCAGGACGAATCTCTCCAAGGTATCGGAACTCGGAATAGTCCAGATGACAAGAAAGCGGATACGGGAAAGCCTCATCCAGTCCCTCTGCGAGTCATGCCCGTACTGTGATGGAAACGGCAGGGTGAAGGCAAAGGAAACGGTGGTGATGGAGATATACCGTGACCTCTTAAGAGAGCTCCCGAAGAGAAGGAAGAAGACCATAGTGTATGTGAATCCATCCGTTGCAGAGTGCCTCGGCAAGGACTGGGCTGTGGTCGTGGAAGACCTCGAAAGGAGGTTCAGAAAAAGGATAGTTGTAAAGCCGGTCGATATCTTCCATCAGGAACAGTACGAGATAGTATGAACTAAGATAAGACCCCTCTGCCAATCCCCCCCTTTAAAGGCTTTATCAGTCTCCTAAGCCCATCTGTCAGATTCATGGTCTTCTGGGAAAGGCGCTGGGGGTGATATTTTTTACAGAAAGGGATTCACACCCCTTCTCCTCAGCCATCCTCTTGCGGATAGACTTCTATTTGGGAGGGGATTGAGGATAGGTAAGTCCTCTTTGTGTTTACACACCTTTATCCTACCATAAGCACATGGTTTTTTGAAAAGATTTTTTTCTTGACAATCCAGAGCCTATAGTCTATGCTTTGCTTATCCGTCATTGCCTGTTTTTTAAATATAGAGAGACAAGGGAGGTGATAAAGCCTTCTGAGTATCGGGAGGGTTTTTGTAAGTTATGAATTTATCAAGCAAATAAAGAGGAGGTGAAAAGAAACGTGCGCATGAGAGTCTTCTGGTTTTTAATGGTTGCCGCAGCCTTATATACCTTTGCGGCCCTTCCTGGGGTGGCTTTTGCGGGTGACAGGGACTGGCATGTTACAGAGAAGTCGCCGAACGATGCCCCTCTGAAGGATAATCAGCTCATGTACAACGCGGGTGGACTCGATGGTCAGGTTGCTGTCATAGGTATACCCAGCATGAGGACATACAGGCATATACGTGTTGGTGTAGACCTCCACGAGCCTGTTTTCAGTGCACCTTCGAACGCAGGTAACAAGAACCTCAAGCCCGATGGCAAGTATCTCTATGTAAACGACAAGGGCGCAAATACAATAGGTGTGATAAACCTGCAGTTGGGTACACTGGAAAGGTTGATCTCCATTCCATTTCCCTTCGGTATTCACCATATATCCCTCGGCAGGAATGGTAAGTACCTCTATGCCACTGGTGAGCTCAGCGGCAGGATGGCAAAGGTAGAGATAGCCACCGGTAAGGTGGAGATCATCGACTGGGGTCCAGCCCCGAGTGCACCCGATTATCTCGATGTGAGCAAGGCCGGTCCAGAGTACGTATTTGCTGGAAACTACTACCACTCCACAGTGGGTGTCTTTTCGACCAATCCCTTCAAGCTCATAAAGGAGATACCCGTTGGTAAGAACCCCCATGGAGTGGACGTTGAGCCACAGAACCGCTACGTCCTGGTAAGTGACAAGCTCTCCGCAACGATGAGCATCATAGATATAGCAAAGCTCAAGGTCAAGAAGGTCATCCCCACAGGTGCAGGTCCTCTCCACACGGTCATGGACAATGCGGGTAAGTTTGCCTATGAGAGCTGTTTTGTGGCTGACTCTGTTGTCAAGATAGACCTTGACAAGCTCCAGGTTGTGGACGAGTTCCCGATCCACTACAGGATAGGTCACATAGCCATAAGTGCAGATGACAAGTACGTGTTTGCACTCAACAAGTTCTCAACCGGTCTTTTCAGCCCAACAGGTATCCGCTGGCCCGTAAACCACGAGATGCTCGATGTGGATCCCAAGAGCCCGACCTATGGAAAGACACTCAAGATAATACCTGTTGATGGCGAACCTCACAACGCAAAGGTCATCTTTGCCAACAAGATCAAGCAGTGGGATATGGGTCAGGCAGTAGACCTTGTGAAGGGACCTTCCAGTGAGATAAGGCCCCATCACCACAAGGGCGCAAAGGTCACCTTCATACCCAGGGATACAGGCAGACCCGGTATCGTTGAGAAGAACGGTGTAAAGGAGATCCACGTAAAGGCATTCAGCTACGGTTATGTGCCCAGGCACATAAGGGTAAACAAGGGTGACAAGGTCAGGATAATAGTCACCAACATAGACAAGGCAGCAGGTATAACCAAGAACCCCGATGTCATAATGGGCTTCACCATCTATGGTCCCTACAGCTTGAGGACCAACCTGACAGCACCCAGGGGTATATCCGTGATGACAGAGTTCGTTGCTGACTATGCTGGTGAGTACGAGATATACTGTCAGCACTTCTGCGGACCTCTGCATCTGGAGATGAGGGCTACATTCTTTGTGGATGGGCCCGAAGGTCCTGCTGACCTTGCAACAGGTGACTACAAGGAGGCCTACAGGCAGAAAGACCTTGTGGAAACACCAGGACTCGTAGAAACACCCATGCTCTAAGGTAAAAGCCGTGGCTGGTAGTGTGTAAAATCATGTGTCCCGACCGATATGGGTATTCGGTCGGGACACATTTTTTGGATAGTATGATCATGAATTTTAGGGCTTCAAGAGCAGTCATAGCGCTTATATGGGTTGTATTCTTTCAGGTGTTAGTCATCGGTTGTGGCAAGGATGAGATAACCCCTGAGGAGAGTCCCGAAGAGGTGGTAAAGAAGTTCTACGCCTATATAAAGGAAGGTGGAAATACAACCCTCGGAGAGGCATACAAACTGATAAGCAAGAAACACTACGTTCTGGATGAGGATATCTTCAAAAACCTCGTATCCAAATATCCCAAGGATATGGAGGTAAAGATCATCGGTTCCTCAATAATGAAGGATAAGGCTGTGGTTACCATAGAGTACAGGACCGCTTCGTCCTTCGGCGGATACTTCACCACACAGACAGATATAAATCTGGAGCTCGATGAGGAATCGATGAGCTGGAAGATAGACTTTACCGGCGAGACCTATGACGAAAATCCCTACATGTATACATCATAGGGTCGGGACGTCCGTTTATCTTACAAAGAATCTCTTGTGCAGTTATCCTTGAGTAATGACTTTCCGGGCTTCTTTACCCGTTGTGGTCCTGCATGTGATGGATTCGTACAGTCCAGGGCTTGTACATACCCTGGATATACCCATCCACTCTATCGGGGACTGGATGCCCTGAAAAAAAACAACATGAGGTGAAAGGATGTCTGGAATAGGAGACTGGCTGGAGGAGAGAGCCGGTTACAAGACATGGAAGGAGAGAAAAAGAGACCTCCTTATCCCGAATCATGTAAACTTTTTTTACTGTTTCGGGGGTATATCCCTTGTGATAATACTCCTTCAGGTACTCACGGGATTTTTTATGCTTTTTTTCTATGTTCCAAAGCCGGAACATGCCTTTGAAAGTGTGCTGTACCTGAATAACGAGGTACCCTATGGCTGGTTTGTGAGGAGTATGCACAGATGGGGTGCAACCCTTCTCGTTGCAACCCTCCTGACCCATATGTTCTCTGTGTTCTATCACCGTGCCTTCAGGCGCCCCAGGGAGCTTAACTGGCTGAGCGGTGTGTGTATGTTCATCATAGTCATACTCTTTCTGGTAACGGGTATCATACTTCCGTGGAACTGGAGGGGATACTGGCTTCTGGCTATATGGACCGATTACATAGGTAGCTGGCCCCTTGTCGGAGAGTATCTCAAGATGCCCATACTGGAGAGCTTTACAGTGGGAAGGAGTTTTATTACCCACGTATGGCTACTGCCACTCTTTACCATAATAATCCTGGGGTTCCATTTCAAGATGGTGAAACGACACGGTATATCAGGACCTCTATGATTTCTTTTCCTGAGGGAGGTCCCCCCTTAAGGGGATGAAGAGGAAGGTTCGGCTCTTTTTTGGACTCCCTTCCAAGGGACATCGAACTTTGGCAGTGGTGGGGGATTCAGGGGTAAACCCCTGGGACAACAGGGTGTTTTAGACCATAGGACTCCCCTGTTCGGTAAAAACAGGGGAGTCAGAGATGGAATCCCATAAAGTAAGGAAAAAAGGCGGAATGCCTTTTTGTAGAAGAGAGTTCCTGCAAGGTGTGAGGCTAAAGAAGTATCTTTTTAAAGGAGGATTGAGGAGATGAAGGGAGTAAGGCTAAGAGGGTTTGTTTTGTGTGCCCTGATGCTGTTCATCACCGGGGCTATAAATGGTGCCGAAGGTGCCACAATCAGGGTGCCCGGGGATTACAAGACCATTCAGGAGGCTGTGGACCATGCCAGTGCGGGTGATACGGTTGTGGTTTCGCCCGGAAGGTACAGGGGAAATATAACACTCAAGGAGGATATCATTCTTCAGGGTGCTGGTGCTGACTCGACGATTATAGAAGGGGATGGTACGGGTTCTGTCATCGAAGGTGCAAGCGGGGCTGTAGTGGAGGGATTCACCATAACAGGCAGTGGCAGAAAGGGCAAGACAGGTATTACAATGGATGCGGGTATATCCGCAAACAATGCCCCCATGACCATTGCGAACAATCGTATCATCAACAATAACACGGGCATAAAACTCTACTATTCACCATCCAACATCATAAATAACGTGATAGCAGACTCGGACAACTACGGTGTGTATCTATCCTACAGTGATTCCACGGTGAAGAACAACATCATCATAAACAACAAAAACCACGGTATATACTGCTCCTATTCAAAGCCAGAGATAATAAACAACACCATCTACAACAACCTCAACGGTATCTACAGCGAGGTATCGAGGGTCGTGATAAAGAACAACATAATATCAGGGAACAAGAGCGCTGGAGTGAAGTGGGCTGAACCCATAGGCTCACAGGAGGGTAGTGAGCCCATCCTCTCTTACAATATTGTATGGGGTAATGGCAAGGACTATGTAAACGTTCGTCCTGGCGAGGGTGGACTTGCAAAGGACCCCGGTTTTGTAAACCCTGAAGGCGGGGATTTCCATCTCAAGAAGAGTTCCCCTGGTATCGGTGCTGGCGAGGGCGGTGTGGACATAGGTGCCTTTGGTGGAGATGATGCCCAGAAGGAGATACCTGTCTCACCGTCTGTAAAGAGTTATGCGTCGGTTAAGCCGAAAAAGGACGTGGGCAAGGAGCCTGACTATATGAGCCAGATGGCATGGAAGGAGGGTACAAAGTCAGGAAAGGGGAATTTTGAGGGCTACTGTGTGCCGTGTCACGGACCAGAGGGCAGAGGGGACGGTGTCCTTGCAGAGACCCTGGATGTACCCCCGAGGGACCTTTCCAACAGCGAGCTCCTCTCCACAAGGACGGATGAGTTCCTGTTCAAGGTTATAAAGAACGGGGGTCCGAGTGTGGGTTTCTCAGAGAATATGATGCCCTTCAGTGGCACGCTCAGCGATGAGGAGATAAGGAACATCATAAGTTACATAAGAAGCGATATATGTAAGTGCAAATACAAAGGAGGGGGTGAGTGAAGATGGCAGAACAGAAGAACACACCCTTTGATCCGAGGTATGCGCCCCCCTATCCGCAGGAGTTCCACAGGTTCTGGCCCAGACATGCGATAAAGGGGAGTATCGTAGTTGTGGTGGTTGTTGCGGTGGTCTGTGTGCTCGCATACTTTTTCAGTGTGCCAACGGACTTCAACATGGCATTCCCTGACGATGGGATGTACATACCAGGTCCTGAGTGGTACTTTCTGTTCATCTTCCAGCCCTTCTGGTATTTCAAGGGTTCGCTTAAGGGTGCGGTCTTCCTCGGTACGTTTGTACTGCCCATCCTTTTGATAGCCTTTCTCATCCTTGTGCCATTCATCTTCAAGAAGGAGAGGAAGATAGGCAGGGGGTTTGTTGCCAGGCTCAAGGCAGTAGCCATACCGGTTGTACTGTTCATCGCCATATTTACCGGGATATTTTTTAGTGGCTATCCTGCCAAGACCTTTGGTTGCATAGCCTGTCATACCCCTGCATACGGTATGAGGCAGTATCTGCCACCCATGGATGTTGCAGAGTACTACAAGACACACAGAGAGAGGCAGATAAGGGTGGGTAAGTTCAGGGCTGGTAAACTCGACACATCGGGGATGGCGTCGTTCGGCGGTGAGGCGGAGTCCTACAAGGATGCCAACTGGCAGTTACGCCATTTCTACGAGCCAACATTCACATGGTAGGTGCCGGGCTTTTGGTCATGGTGTTCTTTCCAGAGAGGTATAGCGGGCTTGCAGTGGTTAGGAGGCTTGTTCTGTTCTTATCTCTGGCGGGCTTATCTCTGGTTCTGTCTGTTCTATCGTGGGCAGATGAGGTCAGTATAGAGGAGTTCAGACTGCCCGTGGAATACGCATATCCAGTGGGTATAACCTCGCACAGGGACGGTAAGGTCTGGTTTGTTGCACGGAGCGTGGACAGGCTCTTTTCCTTCGATCCCGAGACCAGAGAGTTCGAAGGATTCGACCTGCCAGAGGGCAGTAGCCCTGTGGATATATGCACGGATGATGAGGGTAATCTGTGGTTCACCCTTTCCTCGGCATCCGCAAATGCCATAGGCAGGTTCTCTGTGGAGACAGGGAAGCTCGATGTCTTCGTGGTCCCCACACCCGAGGCAGAACCGTACAAGATAGCGATAAGCAGGGAGGGGAGGGTGTGGTTTACCGAGATGAACGCAAACAAGATAGGTTCTCTTAAGGATGGGAAGTTCATGGAGTATGACATACCCACACCGAACAGTCAGCCCTCTGGTATAGATGTGGATTCCAGCGGAAGGGTGTGGTTTACAGAGGCAACGGGCAACAGGCTCGGAATGATAGACCCTGCATCAGGGGAGATAAAGGAGTTCGACATACCCAATCCCCTGACCAACCCGGGTGATGTGAGGGTGGATGGAGAGGGCAGGGTGTGGTTTGTTGAGATGAACGGTAACAGGCTCTCTGCGTTCATACCGGAAAAGGGAGAGTTCAACGAGGTCATAATCCCCACAACCGGTGCGGTACCTGTAGGGCTCGCCATAGACAGGAAGGGTATCATCTGGTTTACAGAGAACAGGGCAAACAAGATAGGCAGGTTCGATCCCTATACCGCAACACTCAGGGAATACGATGTTCCCACATCCAGGAGCCTGCCAACGGGCATACATGTAGATGAAAAGGGGATTGTCTGGTTCACAGAGGCTGACAGGGATGCAAACAGTATCGCAAGGGTGACTGTAAAAGAAGAGGAAGGGCAAGAGGAGAAGGAAGAGGTACCGTCTCCCGCTGGTACGACACAGCCAAGAAACATGGAGGGGAGAGGTGGCTGGGTCTGGATGGGGGCTATTGTGCTTGTTGTAATCACAGCGGTGGGGCTCTGGCTTGTGGTAAGGATGCGCAGTTGATATGTACGGGATTGTGAGACCGTTCTTACAGGGGTTCTTTCCCTGCAAGAGAGGGGGGTGTATGGCAATGGTAAGGAACCTTTCAGGGGTGATAGGTCTTATCGTTGTTCTGTGCGCCACAGTGGCACGGGCAGATAGTGCCGTGAGTTTCCATGCCATTCCCACGCCCAAGTCCTTTCCCGTTGCTGTGGATGTGGATGGTGATGGTAATATATGGTTCCTTGAGGCGAATGGTAACAAGATAGGTGTGTTTGAGGTGGCTACTTCGGTTATAAAGGAATACGATATACCCACGGTGATGAGTATGCCCGTTGACCTTGTTGTGGACGGTGGTGGTGTGGTGTGGTTTACAGAGCAGGATGCCAACCAGATAGGCAGATTCGACCCTGTGAAGGGCGAGTTTGAGGAATACGAGGTACCAACCCCT
>WGFF01000085.1 GCA_015492355.1 Deltaproteobacteria bacterium | reverse complement strand
TTGGTGTTCTTTATCTCCTCTACGGTTCCTTTCTCTATTATCCTGCCGTTGTGAAGCATTGCGACTATGTCTGCTATCTTGTAGGTGAGCTGGATATCGTGTGTTATGACCACGTAGGTGGTCTTAAGGTCCCTCTGGGTTTCGAGCATAAGATCAGCAATGGAATCGCTCGTTATGGGGTCGAGCCCTGTGGTGGGCTCGTCAAAGAGCACTATCTCAGGGTCCATCACTATAGCCCTTGCGAGTGCCACCCTCTTTTTCATGCCACCGCTCAGATCCGCAGGCATCATATTCTCTATCCCCTTGAGCCCCACCCTTTTTAACTTTTCCTTTACTATCCTGAGAATCATATTATCGTCAAGGTCTGTATGTTCCTTTAAAGGGAAACCCACGTTCTCCGCTACGTTCATGGAATCGAAGAGTGCTCCGCCCTGAAAGAGCATACCGAAGCGTTTCCTTACCTCGTTAAACTCCTTTTCCTTGAGTGCTGTGAGATCCTGCCCGTCAAGGAGTATCCTTCCAGAATCTGGTTTGAGGAGCCCTATGATATGTTTCAAAAGTACACTCTTGCCTTCACCACTTCTGCCGATGATAACCGTTATCTTACCGCTTTCTATGGTCAGGTTCACACCATCGAGTACCTTCTTGCCATTAAAGGATTTTTTAAGATCGATAATCTCTATCATGAATACTCTTCTTCAATATGACATGAGCGAGGACAGTATGTAATCAAAGGCAAGTATAAGGACACAGCCTGTAACCACTGCCCTCGTTGCTGCCTTGCCAACGCCTTCTGCCCCACCGGTTGTGTAGAATCCATTATAACATGCAACGAGTGTTATGATGAGTCCAAAGACAGTGGATTTTATAAGCCCATTGAATATGTCCTCCACCTCCACGTAGTCTATGGTCCTGCCTATATAGACACCAGGGTTTATGCCGAGCAGTTTCACACCCACTATGTATCCACCTATCACACCCACAAAATCCGTTATTATCGTGAGGATGGGCAACATGGTTATACCCGCAATAATCCTGGGCACCACAAGATGCCTTACCGGGTTTATCGCCATTGTATAGAGGGCATCTATCTGTTCTGTAACCCTCATGGTGCCGAGTTCTGTTGCCATGGCACTGCCTGCCCTGCCGGTGACCATGAGCCCTGTGAGTACAGGACCGAGTTCCCTTGCCATGCTCAGTGCAACGGTAGGACCTACGAGGCTCTCTGCACCGAACCTCTTAAGGGCGTTGTAACTCTGGAGTGCCATGACCATGCCTGTGAAAGACCCGGTAAGTATCACCACAAAAAGGCTCTGCACCCCGACGAATTCCATCTGCTTGAATATGTTTCTGAACCTTATGGGGGGCAGGAAGGTGTACATGATCGCCTCCCCGAGCATCATGCACATCCTGCCTGTGGATGTTACAAAGTTGTCAGCAAATCTTCCGAGTCTTTCGAGATACTCCCTCATGTATACAACCTCGGCACCCTGGTGGATATGTTGCAGAAGATCTCATAGGTGATTGTACCAGTCCTTTCTGCCATCTCCTCCACTGTTATGGTATCATCTCCCTGACTGCCGATTATAACCACCTCATCACCTACCCTTGCATCGTCCACGTCCGTGAGGTCACACATGGTAAAGTCCATACATACCATCCCAACAATGGGTACCCTCTTACCCCTTACGAGTACCTCACCCCTGCCTGAAAGACGTCTTGGAAGCCCGTCCCCATACCCTATGGGGAGTATACCGATAGTGCTCTCCTTTTTCGTAACGTATGTCCTCCCGTAACTTACAGGAAAACCAGAAGGTAGCTTCTTGAGATAAACCAGACAGGTCTTGAGCGTCATGACAGGCTTGAGGTGTATCCTGTCTGAGAATCTCTTGGACGGATACGAGCCGTAGAGCATGATACCAGGTCTTATGAGATTGAAATGGGACTCTCTGAACTCCACAATGGCAGCACTGTTAGCCATGTGGACAAGGGAAGGGTTGTATCCCAGTCCCTTTATCCTGTCCAGGGCATCTACAAAGGTTGAGAGCTGTCTGTGGGAATATCCCTTGTCCTCTTGGTCCATCTCCGAGAAATGGGATAACACCCCCTCCACCCTTATGTTATCGTATCCTTTTAGGGTTGAAAAAAAGGCACCTATCTGATGCGGGAGGATGCCGAGACGCCCCATACCTGTATCTATCTTTACATGGATATCCTTTACAACAGCCCTCTTACCCGCAAGGCTATCTATCCTCTCTACTGTATCCAGGTCATACACAACAGGGGTGAGGTCGTAGTCGAATATAGCCCTTACCTGATCGTTGAATATCCCTCCAAGCACCACAACAGGTGCCTCTATACCACCTTCCCTCAGCCTGATACCCTCCTCCACCATGGCGACACCGAAGTACTCGCATCCCATCTCCTCCAGAACCCTCGCAACCCTCACATCCCCATGTCCGTAGGCGTTTGCCTTGACAATAGCCATGGTCTTAACCCCATCCGCCACCATCTCCCTTAACCGTCTGTAGTTGAACCTCAACGACTCAGTATCTATTATGG
>WGFF01000084.1 GCA_015492355.1 Deltaproteobacteria bacterium | reverse complement strand
GATGTAAGATTCGATATCATAGGTGTTGAACTTAAGGAAAAGGGTCTTTCCATAGACCACCTGAAGGATGCCTTTGGAATGGATGATATACGCAGGGGAAGGGATTTCCTGTAGGGTTCAGGGGTTTTGAACACTGTAGGTGTGGGACTCGTTAAATGGGCTCTTCCCACAGGCACCACCTTTTACCAGCAGAGGGCTTCAAGAGGGTAAGGACACCTTTTTCTCAATGGGGATTCAACGTACAGGAGGTCTTATCTGTCCCACATACCACTCTCACCCTCCCTCTGTTTTTCAAAGGGAGAACGGTCTATGAGGGGGACGGGTTTTATCCGTTCCTTTTCTATAACCTCTGCCTGGAACGCCTTTTTGAGTTCCGCAAGTGCTTTGTCCTTAGTAGATACGAGTTCCCCCACCACTTCTTTGAGCCTTTTGTCCTCTGGGTGTGGCTTTACGATGAGTTCTACAAAGGAATCTATCTGGTCCTGTATATGGAGTTCTACAATCCTGTAGGTACGTTTTGCCCTGCTTCTGCCGGGTCCCTGAACCCATCGCAGGTCTTTGAGTTCTGTTATAACCTTCTCTGTTCTGTCGGATGATATGTCTCTGTACACAGTAATCTCTTTCTTGTATTCGAGTTCGTCAGTAAGCCCTTTTACCTTTGCATTAAAATCCTTGACAATCTTGATGGCTGTTGAGATGCTATCACCCTGAGCATAAACAGGTGTGATGAGAAACACACTCACAAGCAAAAAAAAATACCTCCTCATACTATTGAGTATATAAGAGAGGCTTTTCAGTGTCAAATTCAAGCAGATGGAGGGCCTCGGCAGAGCAAGTTCCATGAAGAAGGAATCCTTTTATATAATAGATGGCAGTTCATGTCTTTTCAGGGCATTCCACGCCATACCTCATCTTTCTAACTCACGTGGTCTTCCCACCAACGCCATCTACGGCTTTGCCCAGACACTCAGAAGGATAGTCAGGGACCATAACCCAGACTACATACTGGTTGCCTTCGATGCAAGGGGTCCATCCTACAGGCATGAGATTTTTGAGGAATACAAGGCTGAAAGGGCTCCCATGCCAGAGGAGTTAGGGGTGCAGATACCTTATGTAAAAGAGATAACAAGGGCATTCGGCATAAGCTTGCTCGAAAGAGAGGGTTTTGAGGCAGACGATATAATCGCCACCCTTGTACAGAGACTGAGGGGAAAGGACCTGAGGATCGTGGTCGTTACAGGCGATAAGGATATGTTCCAGCTCGTGGATGGGGATGTGGTCATATACGACCATGCAAAGAACAGGGAGTATACCGCAGAGGATGTAAAGGAGAGGTTCGGTGTGGCTCCAGCATATATAGCAGACCTTATAGCCCTTGCAGGAGATCCATCTGACAACATACCGGGTGTGCCGGGTATAGGTCCAAAGACAGCTGCCAGACTTATAGAGGAGTTCGGCACTGTTGAGGGGATATACAGGAATCTCGACAGACTCCCCACCAGGGCTCTGAAAGAAAGGTTGCAGAGGCACAGGGATAGTGCCTTCCTGTCCAAGAGGCTCGCAACACTCAGTGCGGATATGCCACTGGACATCCACATCAAGGCCCTCAGGTACCATGGACCAGATGTGGAAAGGCTCGAGCCCATCTTAAAGGAGCTTGAGTTCTCAAGGCTTCTAAAGGAGATGGTTCCAGATAATGCCCCCGGCAAAAAAACACACTACAGTACAGTCTCCACTGGCAGGGAACTGAGGAGACTCAAAGAACACCTCCTCTCTCTCGAACGTATATCCGTAACGGTCGAGACCGATGGAAAGGAACTCCTCGGTATCGCCATAGGTACGGAGAAAAGTGCCTTTTATATCCCTATCAGGGGTTTTTACTTTACAGCAGGGGTTGAAAAGGATGATGTGGTAAGGGAACTGGGGGATGTTATGGCTGATGGGAGGATAAAAAAGATATGCGATGATTCAAAGGCACTCGTCATTGCCTTTAAGAGGCTTAATTCCATGGTGAAGGGTGTAGACATGGACACATCCATAGCATCCTATCTTCTGAACCCATCGAAGCCAGGACATACCATAGAGGATGTTGCATACGAGTACCTTGATACCAGACTCGAAGGAAGGGTAAAAAAGGGTATGACCCTTGAGGAGGCATCAACGGTATCGTGTGCAAAGGCATCTACCCTATATACCCTTTACAGGGTACTCTACGACAGGCTCAAGGAGAATGGGCTCCTTTCCCTCTTTTATGACCTCGAGCTTCCGCTGGTTGAGGTGCTCGCTGACATGGAGATATGGGGGATAAAGGTGGACAGGGAAAGGCTCAGGGATCTGTCCAAGGAGCTGGAAAGGGAACTCACCACTATCAGGCAGAGGATATACACCATGGTAGGTGTTGAGTTCAATATAAATTCACCGAAGCAACTCTCTGAGGTGCTCTTCAAGAGACTGGGGCTTAAGCCTGTAAGGAGGACGAAGACAGGGCTTTCCACAGATGAAGGTGTCCTTACCGTTCTTGCCCTACAGCACGAAGTGCCCCAGCATATAATGAACTTCAGACAACTATCCAAGTTCAAGTCCACCTACGTGGACTCCCTTCTTGAACTCATAAACCCTGAGACAGGAAGGGTACATACATCGTTCAACCAGACAGTCACTGCAACTGGAAGGCTGTCGAGTTCAAAACCCAACCTCCAGAACATACCCATAAGGAATGGATTTGGGAGACGTATAAGGGAGGCCTTTGTTGCTGAGAAGGGTTTTGTGCTCCTGTGTGCGGATTATTCCCAGATAGAGCTCAGGCTTGTGGCTCACCTCTCTGGTGATCCTGTGCTGATAGATGCATTCAGACGGGATGAGGATATACATACGAGGACAGCGAGTGAGCTCTTCGGTACAATCCCGGGACTCGTCACACCAGAGATGAGAAGGAGGGCAAAGGTGATAAACTTCGGTATCATATACGGTATGGGACCATACGGACTGTCCGAGGAGCTGGGGATATCGGTTGAGGAGGCAAAGGACTACATAGAGAGGTATTTCAGCCATTACAGAAAGGTAAAGGAATTTATAACATACACCGTTGAAGAAGCCAGGAAAAAAGGTTATACTACAACAATCTTTGGCAGGCGTAGGTACATACCTGAGCTTCAAAGTCCCAGTGAGAAGACACAGAGGCTGGGCGAGCGCATGGCTATAAACACACCTGTACAGGGTTCTGCCGCTGATATAATAAAGGCGAGCATGATAAAGATACACAGTAGGTTCACCAAAGAGGGGCTCGGCTCGCGGATGATACTCCAGATACATGACGAACTTGTCTTTGAGGTGGCAGAGGACGAACGTGAGAGGGTAGGGGAACTGGTAAGGGAGGAGATGGAAGGGATAGTGGAGCTCAGTGTGCCTGTGAAGGTCAACATGAAGTCCGGTTACAACTGGCTCTCTGTGGAGTGAACGGAGGTGGAATGGTGCGGAAAGGGTTTCAGGGTAGTGAATCTTACGAGACCCTCCTGAATGCCCTATCTGATGGCGTGGATGGGGTAAAACCCCTTCCCCTGAGACATGGTGGATGAGGGACCATGATGTGGTCAGGGGTGAGGGCACCTGAACAAAACGGAGCCCGAATGCGGGAAAAAGGGATTCTTCCGTGTTTCAGGGTAGGGCGTAAGTATAAAAAAACCTTTTACAAAAGGGGTTTTTCCCCTTTTTAAGAAGACCCCTTGGTGTTTTTTACAATCAGAAAACACTTGACCTTGGGGTCTATAAAGGATATCATAAAAATATAAAAAGTATAACCACCACTTTAACCGCAAATCCCAGGAGAAGATGGACCAGGACAAGGAGTTTACATTTACAACGGGCGAGATTGCATCTTTTTGCAATGTAACCATAAACGCGGTAAAGAAGTGGATTGCCGCAGGTAAACTCGATGCCTTCAGGACTCCAGGGGGGCACTACAGGGTCAAGAGAGAGGATTTTAAGGCGT
>WGFF01000083.1 GCA_015492355.1 Deltaproteobacteria bacterium | reverse complement strand
GTTTGAGGGAAACACCTTTTACAAAAGGGGTTTCCCTCAGCATCAGAAAACTGGCTCGATCTATTCTGTCATGAACAGGCGTTACCTGATTGTATATCTCCTGCTGCTCCTTTTCCTGCGGGTGGATGTGGTCTTCGGCGTTGAGAAGACACCTGCAAGAAAGGTGGAGGATGCGGTAACAGTGATAAAGGAGATGATGGCAACCCCTGAGAAGGGAATCCCTGAAGGGGTGCTTTCCCGCTGTTATGGTATAGGTATATTCCCCGGGGTTATCAAGGCAGGTTTTGTCATAGGCGGGAGGTACGGTGAGGGTGTGATATTGAAACACGACCCGCGTACACAGAGATGGAGTGGACCCGCATTTTTTACTATCACAGGTGGCAGTATCGGCTGGCAGATAGGTGCCCAGTCAGTGGACCTCATACTCGTTTTCATGACAGAAGAGGGCATAGATGGTGTGCTGAAGAGTAAATTCACCCTCGGTGCAGATGCATCCATTGCAGGGGGACCTGTTGGAAGGCGTGCAGGTGCGGAACTCGATGCAACACTCACAGCAGCAGTCCTGTCCTATTCCCGCACAAAGGGGCTTTTCATCGGGCTCTCCCTCGAAGGTGCGGTGATAAAGGAGGATAAGAAGGACAACCAGAATTACTACTCCAGAGGGGATATAACCGTGCGTACCATATTCGATATGGAAAGGGACCACCTTCCACAGGAGGCAAAGGGGCTTGTAGATATCCTTTCTTCTTTTTCAAGGTGATGAGGCCCTCCGCCCACAGGGCAGGGCATTCTGGCGGACCTTGTAAAAAACCGGGAAGGGATATACTTCTGGTAACCAGGATTATTATACCTCTGGGAAAAACCACCTCTTGCAAGGGGTCTTTCCCTCTGGCTTCTCCTTTCCAGAAACCTTATAAGATTATATCGGTACTGTGAGAAGAGGACTTAGGGAAGAGACGATAATATTCATAAGTGTCTTCAAATGGCTCATCCTTGCCTCTGTGATAGGTGCCATAGTGGGGCTTTCTACAGCCCTATTCCTCCATGTACTCAACTGGGGCATGGGTGTTGCTGGCAGGTTCAGGTACTATTTCATATTCCTGCCACTGGCACTGGTTCTGAGTACGGTCATAATAAGGCGTCTTGCACCTGAGGCAGAAGGTCATGGAACAGAAAAGGTAATCGAGGCTGTACACAAGCGCTCTGGCAGGATAAAGGCTATGGTTGTGCCCGTGAAGCTTGTTGCCACTGTTATAACCCTTGCCTTTGGTGGGTCTGCTGGCAAGGAAGGACCCTGTGCCCAGATAGGGGCAGGTCTTTCCTCTGTCTTTGCTGATATATTCAAATTTGAGGACATCGACAGGAAAAAACTCGTTATATGCGGTATAAGCGGGGGTTTTGCCGCTGTGTTCGGCACACCCATAGCAGGTGCCATATTCGGTATAGAGGTGCTCTTTGTGGGGAGCATACTATACGATGTACTGCTCCCTTCCTTTGTTGCAGGCATAATAAGCTACCAGGTCACCTCTGCACTGGGTATAAAGTATTTTTACCATCATATAAACTACGTACCTGTGTTCACCCAGTCCTTCTTCATAAAGGTTGTGCTGGGTGGTATGTTCTTCGGTATATGTTCCTTCATACTCGTCGAGATAATGAGGCTCGGCAAGAGTGTTTCAGAGAGGGTTGGGCTCCCTCCCTACAGGCAGGCACTCCTTGGAGGGGTGGTGCTCGTGGTACTGAGCCTTGTCTTCTCTGACAGGTTCCTTGGACTGGGTATCTCAGGCATCCACTCTGCCTTGGGTGGAGAACCCGTACCCTGGTACGACTTCATAATGAAGTCCATCTTTACAAGCATAACCCTTAACTTCGGCGGGAGTGGAGGTATTGTAACACCCATCTTCTTTATAGGCGCCACATCGGGTAACCTCTATGGACACATGGTGGAGTCGGATATAGTTATATTCTCTGCCATAGGTCTTGTAAGCCTCCTTGCAGGCTCTGCCAACACACCCATTGCAGCGAGCATAATGGCTGTGGAGCTCTTCGGCTCGAATATAGCACCCTATGCAGCCATCGCATGCGTGATAAGCTTCATCATGAGTGGACACAGGAGTGTCTATCCCTCCCAGATACTCGCCATGAAGAAGTCCGCCTCCATAGAGGTGGAAATAGGAAAAGAGATGGAATACGTAAGCCCCAAATACCGCTACAGGGACAGAAGCTTCACCGGCGCCATGCAGAACCTCATAACGGTACTGAAAAAGATAGGCAAAAAGAAAGACGAGGGATGATGGTGGGGCTGGTTCGGTGTTTGTCTGTATCCCGAGGGGAACCCCTTTTGTAAAAGGGGTTCCCCTCGAACTCCCCTCCCCAAAACCTCTGGTTTTATCATTTCCCTATGCAGAACTCGCTGAATATCCTGTCGAGGATATCCTCTGTGGTTATCTCCCCGACGAACTCCGATAGTTTTGTGAGTGCCCCTTTTATGTCCTCTGCCTGGAGTTCCCTTATGGGGCTATTTTTTGCCCGGGCCACACACTCAAGCGCCTGCTCAAGTGCCCTTTTCTGCCGTAGGGAGGTTATGAACTCCCCTGGATCTGTATCCTGGCTACAGATCTTCCCCACTGCACAGGTGTATATACTGTCCTTGAGCCTCTCTATGCCCCTGTCGTGGAGTGCGGATGTAAAAACAAGCCTGTATCCCTTGAAGATGGATTCTATCCTTCCACAGGTGGAGTCATCCACAAGGTCTACCTTGTTTGCAACTATTATGACCTTCTTTTCCCTGAGGTCCTGAAGGAGTGCCACATCCTCCCTGAAATCATCCACAGATGAGTCCAGAACAAAGAGCACAAGTTCTGCATCCTCTATCCTCTGACGAGCCATCCTCACACCCATGGATTCCACATAATCGTCTGTCGATCTGAGTCCTGCGGTGTCCATTATCCTTACGGGTAAGCCCCTTATGTTTATTGTATCCTCTATGATATCCCTTGTTGTACCCGGCAGAGGGGCAACTATTGCCCGCTCCTCTCTCAGGAGTACGTTGAGGAGGCTCGATTTACCCACATTGGGTCTGCCGAGGATGAGGGTTTTTATACCGTACTTGAGTACTGCCCCTTCGCTGTAGGTATTGATGAGTCTTTTGAGCCCCCTTTCCACTGTGGAGAGGTGTTCGAGGAATCTTTCTTCAGAAAGCCCCTGGAGACCATCCTCAGGGAAATCGAGCTCTGCCTCTACAGGGACCAGTACCTCAACAAGGATGTCCCTCAGCTGGTGTATCCTCTTTGAGAGCCTCCCTTCGAGTCTACCCCGTGCACTTCTGAGCGCTGTATCAGTACGTGCCTTTATGACCTCGCACACTGCCTCAGCCTGGGTAAGGTCCATCTTTCCGTTGAGGAATGCCTGTTTTGTAAACTCCCCTGGCTCAGCAAGGCGTGCACCGTTTTTTATGACCACCTCAACTACCTTCTGCAAGATGAGTGGTCCTCCGTGGCAATGGAGCTCGACCACCTCCTCCCCTGTGTATGACCTCGGGCCCTTCATATAGACAAGAAAACCATCATCTATGGTTGTATCCGTGAGGGGGTCCACTATCCTGCCATAGTGGAGATACCGTTCCTTTATCTCGGGGTCTTTCAACCTGAAGACCTTTCTGGCTATTTCAGGTGCAAGGGGCCCACTTATCCTTACAATACCTATACCACCCTCACCCCAGGGTGTGGCAGGCGCGGTTATGGTATCAGTGGCTTTCATCTCTTTGAGGACTTGTGTATGTGGTACTGCTGGATTATGGAAAGTATGTTGTTTACAAGCCAGTAAAGAACGAGCCCTGAAGGAAAGCTCATGAAGAGTATGGTAAATACCACTGGCATGAGGAGCATTATCTTTTCCTGTGCGGGATCGACTGTTGTGGGGGTGAGTTTCTGCTGGATGAACATGGAAGCACCCATAAGCAGAGGGGTCACATAGTATGGGTCCTTTGCAGAGAGGTCCCTTATCCACAGAACAAACGGGGCATGTCTCAGTTCTATGGCTACAGAGAGTACCTCGTACAGGGCTATGAATACAGGTATCTGAAGGAGTATGGGTAGACACCCTCCCAGGGGATTTATCTTGTAGCGTTTGTAGAGCTCCATGAGCTCTTTTTGCATCCTTTCCTTGTCGTTTTTGTATTTCTCCCGTAAGGCATTGAGCTGGGGCTGGATCTTCTGGAGCTCCTTCATGGAGTTGAGGCTGTGTTTTGTCAGGGGATAGAAGATTATCTTTATGATGCATGTAAGTACGATTATGGCGAGTCCGTAGTTTTTAAGATATCGTTCAAAAAAATTAAGGATAACGAGAAAGGGCTTTGCAAGGAAGGAAAAGAAGCCGAACTCTATGGCTTCCTCAAGCCCGTATTTTACAAGGAGATCGTACTCCTTTGGACCTATGTAGGAGGTATATCTTATAATAGAGTTCTCTCCTGGCTCGAGCTCAAGGGGTATGGATATAATAGCCCTTGCAAGGTTTTCTGCTATGACCTCTGTTGACCATGTAAAGAAGTGTTTTTCAGGGGGATGGATCGACAGAAGAAAGTATTTGTCCTCCAGACCGAGCCACCTTATGTTGTCCCTGCCTGTCTCCCTTGCTGTATCAGCAGGCTGTCTTATGAGTTCCTTTTCTGTACGGATGAGCGGACCTGTGTGGTAGTAGTAGTTGTTCTTTTCGAGATGTGCCACAAGGGTATCCTCCACCGCACCTGTGAATCTTCTCTTACTACCGTTGGATACCCTTATCTCCACATCTATGGTGTAGTCCCTGCCCATGGCGTATCTCTTCTCTACCCTTATTCCCTCTGGCGATTGCCAGAAGAATCTTATAGCTCCGTCACTGCTCTCGAATCTCTCAAAGGGGATCACTGTGACCTTTCCCTGTTCTGCAAGGGCTGTTGAAAGGGCACTCTCCTTGGTCCTTATACCTATCATGTCCACAGGTTCAGAATCCTCATCGAGTGCCTCTCTGTATCCCTTAAGGCTCCAGTTCTTTATACCACCACCGATGGTCGTAAACATAGCCCTGAAAAGCGGGGTCTCCAAGGTTGTGGTCTTTTCCTCTACATCCTCGGGAATATGATATGGAACAAGGGTTTGAGGTACTTTTTGTTCTGCCCTTTTCTCTTGAGCCTTCTTTTCCTCCTTTTCCTCCACCTCCACGGTCTTTTCCTTTACAGATGGCTCGTAAAACCTGTTCAGTATGTAGGAGTGGAGGAATATAACCACCATGGAAAGCAATATGGTAAGGAGTATCCTTTTCTCTGTATCGCTCATGGTCTTGTTTCCTTTTCTACAGGGTCGTATCCCCCGGGGTTCCAGGGATGACACCTCAAGATCCTCTTTATGGCAAGAATACAGCCACGCAGTGCACCGTATCTATCCACAGCGCCCAGTGCATAGTCCGAACAGCTCGGATAGAACCTGCAGGACGGAGGGAGTGCAGGGGAGATAACCACCTTGTAGGCACGGATGATCGTCTTAAGGATTATCCTTATCATCGTGGAATAGTTTTTAGAACAAAGACCTTTTATTAACCGAGCCCCATGAGTTAAACCCCGCCTTGCAAGGCGGGGGCTTAGAAGGGAGTATCCCTTGTATAAGACCTCTACAGGGTAATCTTTCTATTCCTTCAGGAAATGGGGTTTGAACCACACCCTGTGCGTCGATAACCTTTACAGATGATATCCTTCAGGAACGACAGCTCCCTTTCCACATCCTTGAGTCCCTTTATCCCTGTGGCTTTCTTTGTATGGATGAGGAGGTCCACATGCCTTTCTGTGGGTAGATTCTTTATGTTCAATCTAAAGAACTCCCTTACAAGCCTCTTTATTCTATTCCTCACCACAGCCCTGCCCACCCGTCTGCTAACCGCTATACCGAGCCTTGTTACCCCTCTTTCGTTTGGAAGGATATAGATGGTGAAGTTTCCTGTAAGGTACCTCTTTCCTTCTCTTCGGAGGCGTAAGAACTCCTTTGTCCTTACAATCCTGTGGGTCTTTTGAAAGGAGTACCTCCGCACCCTACTTGTTCGATCCCACTGTTACAGTAAGGCGCCTTCTGCCCTTAGCCCTTCTCCTTCTGAGTATAGCCCTCCCGCCAGGGGTGGACATCCTCTTAAGGAAGCCGTGTGTACGAAGCCTCTTTATATTGCTTGGCTGATACGTCCTTTTCATCAAATACACCTCGTCAAATCGGATGTGGGGAAAACCCTCCGGGCTATCGCCCTTTTCTGGTAAAAAGTGTTTTCCCCTGCCCCTTTCCCAGAAGACTTTAGATTAAAAGTTTTGGGGAAGGGAGTTTGAGGGAAACCCCTTTTACAAAAGGGGTTTCCCTCAGGATTTAGTCCGAAAAAGATACCCATTACCAAAAATAAATACTTATGTCAAGATTTTTTATCCAGAGGGAAAAAGGAAGGCCCCTTAGAGCCTCATGGGCATGATTATATAGACATAATCGTCTGAATCAACAGCCCTTACAACACCTGGACTCAACTCATCCTTGAGCTCCAGCCTTACCCTTTCTTCCTTGAGCACCTCGAGCACATCTACAAGGTACCTTGCATTGAAGGCGATCTCAAGGCTATCACCTGTGTACTCCACATCCATCTCCTCTTCTGCATCACCTATATCCGCACTCGATGCAGAGAGGTTGAGTCTGTTGGTTGATATACTGAACTTAACCCCCCTTATCTTTTCTGATGAAAGGATTGATACCCTCTTGAGAGAGGAGAGGAGCTGGAGCCTGTCAGCGACAAGTACCTTGTCGTTTTCCTGTGGTATAACTTTTCTGTAGTCTGGGAATTCACCCTCGAAGAGACGTATATTTATGTACGTTGTATCCATTTTCATTATAGCGCTCTTCTCTGTTATACCCATGTAAAACTCGCCTTCCTTTTCCTCGAGTATCTTTCTCAGTTCCATCATACCCTTTCTCGGAAGAATAACACCCTTCTGGCTTGCGGGTATGTCCTCTACCTCCTTTTCTATTACCGCGAGCCTGTGTCCATCTGTTGCAACCATCCTCAGCTTCGAGTCCTCCCTTTCAAGGAAAAAGCCGTTTATATTGTACCTTGTCTCATCGGTAGAGACAGCAAAGGAGGTCTTGTCTATCATCTCCCTGAGCAGGTCATGCTCGCAGAGATGGAGCACTGATTCATCAAAGGACGGGAATACCGGGAACTCATCCGATGGTATGCCCACTATATTGAACCTTGCCCTGCCACTCAATATGGTAATCCTTTCGTTACTTCCAGAAGATACATTCACATCTTCTTTCGGGAGCTCCTTTACTATTTCGAATATCTTTCTTGCATTGATAGTAATCCTTCCCTCCTTCTTTACAGAGGCCGGGGCTGAGTCCTTTATAAACACCTCAAGGTCTGTTGCAGTGACGTTTATCATATCATCCGATGTCTCTATGAGTACATTGGCAAGTATGGGCATGGTATTTCTCTTCTCCACAATACCCTGTACTCGCTGGAGTACCTTTAAAAAGTCCTGCTTCTTTATACTCAGATCCATTACCTTCTCCTTCTTTTAAGTTTTTAAATATAAGTGTTAGTAAAAGTAGTATATGTACGTTGATATGTTTATAAGTCTCTCAAGGATACAGAAAAGAAAGAGAATCTTTGATGAATTACCTGTTTAAAAAATATCTACTAATCAACACCTTCTCTTTTCCTCCAGCTTATCCACACATATCAACACCATTCCAACAGGCTAATTCACACCGAGTGTTTCTTTTATTGCGTTAACCGAGTTTTTGAGCTCCCTGTTTGTTGAGAGTTCCTTTTCTATCTTTTTCACCGCATGTATGGCAGTTGAATGGTCCTTTCCACCGAAGTAATAACCTATCTCTGGAAAGGAGAATCTTCCGTATTCCCTTGCAAGGAACATGGCAACCTGTCTCGGTAGGGCAACGGTCTTGTGACGCCTTTTCGATCTCAGGTCTGTGAGTTTGATATTGTAGAACGCTGCCACAGCCTTCTGTATCTCCTCTATTGTCAGTACCTTTTCTTCCTCCTCCTTTATGAGATTTTTAAGGGCATCCTTGCTCATGGAGAGGGTTATATTCTGGTCTGTAAGAGAGGATACCGCTATTACCCTGTTGAGATAGCCCTCGAGCTCACGTATGTTAGAGCCACTTACTGATGCGAGCCATTGTGCAACATCGTCAGGAATGTCTATACCCTCTGCAAGTGCCTTTTTCTTCAGTATCGCTATCTTGGTCTCTGTATCAGGTGGCTGTATGTCTGCAACGAGTCCCCACTCGAACCTGCTCCGCAGTCTCTCCTCTATGCCGTCTATATCCTTGGGGAATTTATCACTTGTAACGACTATCTGTTTGTGCGACTCATACAGTGTATTGAAGGTATGGAAGAACTCCTCCTGTGTCCTCTCCTTCCCGGACCAGAACTGTATATCGTCTATCAAAAGCAGGTCCACGTTTCTGAACCTGTTTCTGAAATCAGCCATCTTCTGTCTGCTCACGAAGTTGATAAAATCGTTCATGAACCGCTCCGAGGTATAGAAACACACCCTTGCTGTGGAAAAATTCTCCATCACCTTGTGCCCTATCGCCTGGAGGAGATGGGTCTTACCGAGCCCCACATCACCGTAGATGAAGAGGGGATTGTACTTACTTGCGGGTGAATTTGCCACCGCAGTACATGCGGCATAGGCAAACTCGTTCGCCTTGCCAACGACAAAATTCTCAAAGGTATACTTTGGATTAAGCATGGAGGTACTCCTCCACACCCTTGAGGGAGGCTTTTTCTTCACCTCCACATCTTTTTTCTCTCCCCTGGGCTCACCTGCTATTCGCCATCTTATGCGTATCTCCCTTTTCGATATCTGCCGTAATATCTCGTTTATGAGGGATAGATAGTGTTCTTTTATCCATTCCAGGAAGAAACGGTTCGGTACCTCGAGTTCGAGATAATCCCCACCGTTATCTACGACCCTGATGGGCTTGAACCAGGTCTCGAAATGCTGAGCAGATACAAGGTGATGCACCCGTTCGAGAAAACCCTTCCAGACGTGGGGAATGTCCAGAGTATGTTGAGATTTATCCACAGGGTTATCCACAGCCGTTGATAAGTCAACAGAATAGAGACATTGATTAGGTGCTCAATGTATCAGAGTAGAGTATGTTTTTCAAGGAAATTCTTTTTTTGTAATTATTTCAAGGATATAAACCCCTTACACTTATGGCGTCCGCCACCCTTTTCACACCCACCACCATGGCAGAAGTCCTCATATCGAGTCCCTTATCGAGTGACATATCCACTACTTCCTTGAAAGCCTTTTTCATTATGGAGTTGAGCCGTGAGGCGATCTCATCTCTGGACCAGAAAAACCCCTGGAGGTCCTGAACCCACTCGAAGTAGGATACAACTACCCCACCTGCATTTGCCAGTATATCAGGGATTATAAAGACCTCCTTTTCCTTCAGTATCTCATCCGCATCCCTTGTCACAGGGTTGTTTGCACCCTCTGCTATTATCCTTGCCCTGACCCTGTGGGCGTTCCGGGAGTTTATCTGTCCTTCGAGTGCAGCGGGTATGAGTACATCCACCTCCTTTCCGATGAGTTCGTCCAGGTCCACATCCTCTGCAGAACCAAAGCCCTTTACACTGCCCGTCTCCTTTTTGTGTCTCGATACAGCGGATATATCTATTCCCTTAGGGTTGTATATGGCGCCCTTGGAATCTGCAATACCTGTGATACGCACGCCCATATCCGAGAGTATCCTTGCACAGCCCTTGCCCACGTTGCCAAAACCTATGATACAGGCTGTAAGCCCCTCCATGGAAATCTTAAGGAACCTCAGTGCCTCACACACAACCGCCACAAGCCCCTGGGAGGTTGCGGTCTTTCTCCCGAGAGAACCACCGATGCAAATTGGTTTTCCTGTGACCACCCCTGGCACTGTATATCCCTTCATCATGGAGTAGGTGTCCATCATCCAAGCCATGACCTGCTCGTCCGTGTACATATCAGGTGCAGGTATGTCTATTTCAGGACCTATCATGAGGGCTATCTCATAGGTGTATCTCCGTGTGAGCCGTTTTATCTCGTCTCTGCTCATCCGCGTGGGATCACACTCCACCCCACCCTTTGCCCCACCAAAGGGTATGTTCACAACCGCACACTTCCATGTCATGAGCGCAGCCAGTGCTGTAACCTCATCGAGTGTTACCTTGGGATGGTACCTGAAACCCCCCTTGGCAGGTCCTCTGGCAAAATCGTACTGCACCCTGTAGCCGGTAAAGAATCTTACAGACCCGTCATCCATCATCACAGGAAGGGAGACGATAATAGATCGCCTCGGTCTTCGGAGCCTCTGATAGATGGGTTCGGGAAGATTCAGAAAGCGGCTGGCATTTTCAAGTGTAGCAAGGACTTCCTCGAAAAAACCCTTCTCCATCCCTTCCTATTATCC
>WGFF01000082.1 GCA_015492355.1 Deltaproteobacteria bacterium | reverse complement strand
GTTTGAGGGAAACCCCTTTTACAAAAGGGGTTTCCCTCAGAATTTAGTCCGAAAGAGATACCCATTACCTTGCAAAAAGGGGTTTCCCCGGTCCCCTTTCCAAGAAACTTTGGAGTTATTGTAATGCCTGAGGGGGGGACACAGTGCCTTAGAGGAAGGGGCTACATCTTTTTTGGAAGATGTCTGCCGAGGGCTTCCTTCCTTGAGAGCTTTATCCTGCCGTCCCTGTCTATCTCTATCACCTTGACGAGCACCTCATCCCCTTCCCTGAGGATATCCCGCACATTTCTCACACGGTAGTTTGCAAGCTGTGATATGTGTATGAGCCCCTCTGTTCCAGGGAATATTTCTACGAAGGCACCGAAGTCAACCACCCTTTTGACCCTGCCCATGTAGAGCTTTCCTACCTCTGCCTCCTGTGTGAGCTCCTTTATCATGCTTATCGCCTTTCTGGCTGCCTCCTCGTCACTCGATGCGATATTGAGCCTGCCGGTGTCCTCTATATCTATCTTCACACCTGTCTCCTGTATGATGCTCTTTATGTTCTTTCCTGCTGGACCTATCACATCCTTTATCTTGTCAGGTTTTATGTTTATGGTGATTATCCTCGGTGCATAGACAGAGAGCTCTGGTCTGGGCGAGGGTATGGCTTGTCTCATCCTTTCAAGGATAAAGAGCCTGCCTTCCCTTGCCTGGTAGAGTGCATCCCTGAGTATCTCTGGTGTTACACCCGGTATCTTTATATCCATCTGGAGGGCTGTGATACCCTCCTGTGTGCCTGCGACCTTAAAATCCATATCACCGAGGTGGTCTTCATCTCCCAGTATGTCAGAGAGTACCACCACGTTCTCCCCGTCCTTTATCAGACCCATTGCTATACCTGCAACATGCCCCTTTACAGGCACACCTGCATCCATGAGCGAAAGAGACGCCCCGCAGACCGTTGCCATGGACGATGAGCCATTGGACTCGAGTATATCCGACACCACCCTTATGGTATAGGGGAATTCATCCTCCCCTGGCAGTACCTTTGATACCGCCCTCTCTGCAAGGGCGCCATGACCTATCTCCCTTCTGCCAGGTCCCCTCAGGTACCGCACCTCGCCCACACTGAAGGGGGGGAAATTGTAATGGAGCATGAAGGTCTTGTACTCCCAGCCAGAAAGGGCATCTATCTTCTGCTCGTCCTCAGAGGTACCGAGGGTTGTGACCACCATTGCCTGGGTCTCGCCCCTGGTAAAGAGGGCTGATCCATGGGTCCTCGGAAGCAGACCCACATCGCAGGTAATGGGTCTTATATCCCTCGGTCCCCTCCCATCGACCCTCCTGCCCTCCTTGATAACACCCTCACGCATTATTTCGTACTTCATGGTGCTGAATATATCTTCTATCTCCTTTTCCCTGCCTTCAAAGTCAGCAGAGAGGCTCTCAAGGAGTTCTGTCTTTATCTCCCTGAGCCTTGCGTAGCGTTCCTGTTTAACCGGTATGGTAAGGGCACCCTTGAGGTCTTCCCTTACCATATCGTCTATCCTCTGTCTCAGTTCCTCATCCACTGGTGCTGGAGCGACCTCCATCTTCGGTCTTCCCATCTCCTCCATTATCTGCCTCTGGAGTTCGACCACACCCTTGATGTTCTCAAGGGCAAAACCGAGCGCACTGAGCACATAATCCTCGGGTACGAAGCTTGCCCCGCCCTCGACCATTATTATGGAGTCCCCTGTGCCGGCAACTATAAGGTCGAGTTCGCTCTCTTTTTGCTGTTTGAGTGTGGGGTTGCATATGAGTCTTCCATCTATACTCCCCACCCTCACCGCACCTATGGGACCCTCGAAGGGGATATCAGATATACCCAGTGCCACTGATGCACCTATTATGGCTATGAGTTCTGGGTCGTGCTCCTGGTCCACAGAAAGGACAGTGGCTATAATCTGGGTCTCGTTAAAATATCCGTCCTTGAAAAGGGGTCTCAGTGGTCTGTCTATGAGCCTTGAGCAGAGGACCTCCCTCTCGCTGGGTCTGCCCTCACGCTTGAAAAACCCACCAGGTATCTTACCAGCCGCATAGGTCATCTCAAGGTAGTTGACCGTAAGGGGAAGAAAATCCACCCCTGTGGCAGGACCTTCGGAACGGCACACAGTTACAAGTACCACCGTATCCCCGTACCTTATGGTACATGACCCATGTGCCTGCTTTGCCATCCTGCCTATCTCTATGACAAGCCTTCTTCCTCCGTAATCTATCTCGTACTGTCTGACCATTATCCTTCGCTCTCTCTGAAATAAGGGTTACTTTCTGAGCCCGAGTCTCTCTATCAGGCTCTTGTAGCGGTTTATGTCCTTTCTTTTGAGATATTCAAGGAGCCTCCTTCTGTGTCCAACTATCTTGAGGAGTCCTCTCCTCGAATGATGATCGTACTTGTGGAC
>WGFF01000081.1 GCA_015492355.1 Deltaproteobacteria bacterium | reverse complement strand
ATTCTATCTGGATACAGACCTCTTGTTCAAGGAGACCCTTGAGGTAAGGGACAGGATTATAGAAAAATACGGTATCAAACCAGAGAGGTACTCACCGGATATAAGCCTTGAGGAGATGGAAAAGAAGTACGGACCTGAGCTCTGGAAGAAGGAGCCTGATACGTGCTGTTCCATACGTAAAATAGTTCCCCTCACAAGAGCCCTCTCTAACCTCAAGGCATGGATAACCGGTATAAGACGGGATCAGGCGCCTACAAGGAGGAACGCACCTATTGTTGGCTGGGACAACAAATTCAACCTTGTTAAGATAAATCCCCTTGTGAAGTGGACATCAGAGGATGTATGGAACTACATCCGTGCAAACGATGTGCCTTACAATGTACTCCATGACAGGAACTACCCGAGCATAGGTTGTGAACCATGTACAAGGCCTGTAAAGCCAGGGGAAGACCCCAGGGCTGGCAGGTGGGCAGGCTTTCAGAAGACCGAATGCGGACTCCACAAGTAAAGCCCCAGCCCACAGGGCAGGGCTTTATCTATTCAGGGGGGTTAATCCCTGAAATCCCAAGAGGTATGTACTGAGGGATAGATTCCCCAAAACCCTTTGCATGGTTTAAAGGGGTAAATCCCCTCTGTGTGTTACAGGCCCGCCATCCATCCCCACCCTGAACGGATGGCATTGTGGTAGGGCTCGTAAAATCCTATTCTTCAAGGAGGTAGAGCAAAGGTGACAGGACTCATCCAGCCCCATGGTGGAAGACTTGTCAACAGGATTGCAGACAGCAAATCAAGAGACGACTTGGAAAGAAAGGCAGAGGAACTGAAAAAGATAGAGCTCAACGAGCGGGAGATATCTGACCTCGAACTCATAGCAGTGGGTGCCTTCAGCCCCCTTGAAGGGTTCATGTGCAAGAACGATTACCACTCCACCATGGATACCATGACACTCTCAAATGGTCTTCCATGGACCATACCAGTAACCCTCTCTGTAACAGAGAAAGAGGCAGTGGAACTTGAGGAGGGAAGGGATGTCTGCCTTGTGGACGGTGAAGGCAGAACCCTTGCCATACTTCACCTTGAGGAGATATACAACCACGACAAGGAAAAAGAGGCGATTGAGGTATACGGCACAACGGACCTCAACCATCCAGGTGTAAAAAAGGTCTTTGAGATGGGGGACAAACTCCTGGGTGGCAAGATAACCCTCATAAACAGGCCCGAACATGGTGAGTTCAAAAGATACAGGCTCGACCCTGCTGAAACACGCGCCCTTTTCAAGGAGAAGGGCTGGAGGAGGGTTGTAGGTTTTCAGACAAGGAACCCCATCCACAGGGCGCACGAGTACATACAGAAGTGTGCCCTTGAGACAGTGGATGGGCTGATGATCCATCCCATAGTGGGAGAGACAAAGGGAGACGATATACCTGCCAGTGTGAGGATGAGGTGCTATGAGGTACTCATAGAAAGGTACTATCCTGCGGACAGGGTGGTACTTGTGGTACTGCCCGCTGCAATGAGATATGCAGGACCCAAGGAGGCTATCTTCCATGCACTCATAAGGAAGAACTACGGGTGCACCCACTTTATCGTGGGCAGAGACCATGCGGGTGTGGGAAACTACTACGGCAGTTTCGATGCCCATTACATATTCGATGAGTTCGACCCCCAGGCAATAGGTATAACACCGCTTTTCTTCGATTACACCTTCTACTGCAGGATGTGCGGTGGTATGGCATCGTACAAGACCTGTCCACACGAATCATCCGAGCATATCTCCCTCTCTGGCACGAAGGTAAGGGAGATGCTGAGGAGCGGGAAGAGACCACCAGTGGAGTTCACAAGACCAGAAATAGCGGATATCCTCATAGAGGCTATGAGGGGAGAGGCTACATCATAGAGATTATAAAGAATCTTCTCTCAATGTATCTCCTTATTATCCTCTTTATCACCCTCCGTGTGGGTGGAAAGACGAGTAGGAAGCCGAGTACGTCTGTTATAAGCCCCGGTGTTATGAGTACTGCACCAGCAACGAGTATGAGTGCGCCGTCGAATATCTCCTCGCCAGGGAATACACCCTGGAGTACATTCCTCTGAAAACGGTATATTACGTTTAAGCCCTCCATCCTCACAAGAAACGCACCTATGAGTGCGGTCGCTATGACGAGCACAACGGTGTTGAATGTACCTATAATAGTTCCCACCTTTATAAGGAGGGCGAGCTCAATTACAGGAATGAGCGTAAATATAAGAAAGAGTTTAAAGAACAATCCGTTCCTCCTTTTTCCTTAGAAATAAAATGCCATTCTATGAGGGCAGTGGATTGCCCTGCTGAAAGCCCTCTACACTATTGAAACTACTGTATAATCACTGAGGTGTCAAGTGGCAAGGGGTTTTTGTCTTTCATCCTTGAATAATTATGCGGGGTTCTATAAAATATGTGTCATGAATAGAGATAGCATTCCACACAGAACCCTTGATGCAAGGGGGCTTATGTGCCCCATGCCATCTGTGAAGACCGCCCTTGTGCTTGAGGGGATGGAATCAGGGGAGATACTTGAGGTTATTACAGATGATCCTGTCTCCAAAAGGGACCTCCCTGCCTGGGCTGAGTCTACTGGCAACAGGGTCGTTGCCATAGAGGAGGACAGGGACGCCATAAGGATATACCTCGAAAAACCCTGAATCATGTCCACAGATACGGTCTATCACCTCGACCTCAATAGAAGAGCCATCCAGGGTGCAAGGATCGCCCTTCTTCCAGGAGACCCTTTCAGGTCCGGGATAATAGGGGAGAGGATAAAAAACACCTACCACACCTACTGCAGGAGGCTTGCCTGGAAGAGGGAGTACTGTACCTATATCGCAGAGATTAAGGGGACAAAGGTACTTGTAACATCTACTGGTATAGGTGGTCCCTCCGCATCCATAGCCATAGATGAGCTGGCTCAGCTGGGTGTTACCACATTCCTCAGGGTTGGAACAACAGGGGCGATACAGGACTACATAGAGATAGGTGATGTCATCATTACAACCGCTTCTGTAAGGCTCGATGGTGCATCCACACACTATGCACCCATAGAATTCCCAGCGGTCTCGCACATAGATATTGTAAACGCCCTTGTAAGGGCATCACAGAGGTTAGGGATAAGATACCATACAGGCATAACCGCATCCTCTGATACCTTCTACCACGGTGAGGGGAGAAAGGGATTTAGGAGATACATAATAAAGAGATTCCAGGACATGACAGATGAATGGAAGAACCTCCATGTACTGAACTACGAGATGGAATCGTCCACGGTTCTTACACTTACCGCATCTATGGGGCTCAAGGGGGGATGTGTCACCGGGGTCATAAACAGGGAGGGTAGAAGGATATCCAAGCGAGACCTCAAAAGGGGAGTGGAGAATGCAGTGGAGGTGGCTATAAGGGCTGTGGAGGAACTCATTTCATAAGATCCACGACATCCATTCAACAGACCATCCGCTTTTCTTTCGATACACACCATACAGTCATATGTGAATTTCAATAATATCCCTGTCCCCTTTTCACCACAAAGAAGTAAAGAAAGCAGGGCTTACAGACCTTTGAGCCTTGCCATGCTGGATGATGTAGGCCCTCATACCCAAATCATCATCTCTGAGAATGGAATATATCTTAAGTGTACCCATCCTGCAGAAGCACTTATCAAGGGAGAGGTTTTATCCTGTCACCTGGAGGCAGGAACTATATATACAGATTTTGATTCTTCTGGTAACCCTTTGCCACCTCTTCACCAGAGACTGTCTTTATGAAGACCTTTTCCTTCTTGAGGAACTCCTCCATCTCCTCCGGAGGGATGGGTCTGGATATGATGAAGCCCTGTATCTTATCGCACTGGAGGTTTCTTAAAAACTTAAGCTGTTCCTCTGTCTCTACACCCTCTGCTATGACCTCCAGTTTCAGGCTATGAGCCATCCTTATTATTGCTATGACTATTGTTGCATCGTCCTGATTCACGGTTATGTTCCTTACGAATGCCTGGGCTATCTTGAGTATATCTATGGGTATGCGTCTGAGGTATTCGAGTGAGGAGTACCCTGTACCAAAGTCATCTATGGCGAGCCTTATGCCCATTGCCTTGAGTGCCTGCATGGTCTCTATGGTAGATTCTGCGTTGTCCATGATAATGCTCTCTGTAAACTCGAGTTCCAGATATCCAGCAGAGAGCTTTGTGTCCTTGAGTATCCTTGAGAGTGTATCTACAAAATCCCTCTGTTTGAACTGCCTCATGGATATGTTTACCGCTATCTTAACAGGCTTGAGCCCCTTTTCCTGCCAGATTCTGTTCTGCTCGCAAGCCCTTCTTAGCACCCACTCTCCAATGGGCACTATCAAGCCAGTGTCCTCTGCAAGGGGGATGAACTCCTTTGGAGAGATGAGCCGTTCGCCTGATTCCTTCCACCTGAGGAGTGCCTCTATGCCTATTATTTCGCCTGTTTTCACATCCACCTGTGGCTGGAAGAGGAGGAAAAATTCGTTCTTCTCTATAGCCTTGCGGAGCCTGTTCTCGAGCTTGAGTCTTTCGCCTGCAGAGGCGTTCATGCTTGGTGTGTAGAGCTGGTAGTTGTTCCTTCCCTCGTCCTTTGCCCTGTACATGGCAATATCTGCGTTCTTAAGGAGTGTGTCTGTATCCTCTCCGTCGTTTGGAAAGATGCTTATACCTATGCTTGTGGTGATGAAAAGCTCATGTCCATCTATGACAAAGGGGGTCTCAAAGGCTGAAAAGATCTTTTCCACCACCTTTGTAACATCCTGTGGTCTGTTTATCTCCTGGAGGAGTACGGTGAATTCGTCTCCACCGAGACGTGCAACCGTATCACCCTCACGCAGGCAGTTCTTGAGCCTCTCTGCCACAGCCTTGAGGAGCTTGTCCCCCACTGGATGACCAAGGGTGTCGTTTATGACCTTGAACCTGTCGAGATCGAGAAAGAGTATCGCTGCGTAGAACTTCTTTCTCCTTCCCCTTGCCACCACCTGGTTGAGACGATCTATGAGAAGTAACCTGTTGGGTAGTCCTGTGAGATGGTCATGGTATGCCATGTGTACTATCATTTCCTCTGACCTCTTCCGTTCCGTTATATCCCTTACTATACCTATGGAGTTCCATTTACCGTCGAGTTTTTCCGCAGAGATGGATACCTCCACAGGGAATACGGTACCATCCTTTCTTACTGCTGAGAGTTCGAGTGTTTTACCGAGTACAGCACCATGTCCTGTGTTTTTGAATTTCTCAAAGCCAGCCTTAAAACCCTTCAGGTGCACTGGTGGTACTATGAGTTGATGCAGTTCCTTTCCCACAGCCTCCTCGCTCGTATAGCCGAACATCCTTTCAGAGGCTGGATTCCAGTAAGATATCTTTCCTTCGCTATCCATCATTATTATGGCATCCTGAGCAGAGGAGCTTATCTTGTGAAATTTTGCCTCGCTTGCCTGGAGTGCCTCCTCCGCCTTCTTGCGCCTTATTATCCCTGCCAGTATGTCAGCAATGGATGATATGAACTCTGCCTCGGTCGCATCGAATCGGTGTCCGTCCTTTACATATAGGTTAATGATGCCGAATACCCTGTCTGAATATTTTATGGGTACACAGTAGTGTCCATGGGGGGTCATGTCCTCGTAAGACCTCTCGTGCCTTTCATCTATATGGCTGGTAAACTTGAGAGTCTTCTCCTTGGCACACATACCGCAGAGACATTTACCAAAGGGTATGTGGTGACATGCCTTCTGAAGCGAAAGTGGAAGCCCCCTTTGGGCTCTGAGAACGAGTACATCTGGTTCGTCCTCCACAAGCCATATCCCACCCTTTGATTCTATGGAGAGCCACGGAAGGGATACTATCTCCTCTATGATCCTTTCGAGCATATTGTCGAGGGAGATATCCTCAAGGGAGATGCGGAGGAGCTTGTTGAGTATGGTCTGGAGCTGAAAACCCCTGTGTATCTTTTCAACAGCCTCCCTGTGCTCTGTCACATCGTTGATGATGAGGAGTACCTTATCCTCCTTGTCGGTTGAATGTATCTCCCTTGCGCTTATCTCCAGGAACCTCTTTCTCTTCTCCTCGTCCAGCTCAAAGATCATGTTACGAAACGGTTTGTCTCCAGAGAGTATACCCTTTACAGCCTCTTTGAGCCTCTCCAGGGGGAGGACATCGAATATGACCTTGAATGTGAGGTCCTCTTCCTTGAGGTTGAACATCCTGTTGAAGGCTGGATTGGTTGAAAGGATGCGAAGGTCCTTTGAAAGCACCACAAGACCAGATGGCACACTCTTTACTATATTCTCTGCATACGCCTCAAGCAGTACCTTTTCCCTCTGGGCTTCTGCCTTAAGATTCTTAGCCACTGTACGTATGACCCAGATATAGAGAAAGGGTGCACTTATGAAGGCGAGCAGAACCGCATCCACCATAAACTCAAACACTCCCTCTGTCAGATCGAGATACGAAAGGAGTACCATTACACTGAACTCAACTATGGCTATGATGGCGAGGATTCTGGTAAATATGACATAAGGTTTCATATCCTCACCTCTTTAACTTTACATACCACTCAGGATGAAACTCAAAGGAGAGATATCAAGGGATGAATGTCCAAGGAGTGCAGGATGATAACCTTTTAAAAACTTCCTCTTCTGCAAGATATCTAACGATACCTTGCAAAGGCTAAAGAGTTGTGAAACAGGAACCCTTGTTATAGGAGTGTTCCAGATTTTCGTTCAACCCCGTTACCTTATAAGGGTATCAGAACTTCTATAGATTGTCAATTTGAGAAGGGTGTGAAAGGGGTTGACAAGGGAAGATAATATTGGTATATTTTTAGACTACTGCGGGGTGGAGCAGTCAGGTAGCTCGTCGGGCTCATAACCCGAAGGTCGTAGGTTCAAATC
>WGFF01000080.1 GCA_015492355.1 Deltaproteobacteria bacterium | reverse complement strand
CTCTCCTTGTCAACATGGTACAAGAGAGGATGTTCTGGTCTTTTTTACCGAAACCATCGGGTTTCCTGCGGGAAGGAAATCATTTTTCTTTCAGGGCATGGCAGGCTCAAGGCTTTTTCGGACTAATATCTATCTTACACCCTCCCCAAAAACTTCTGGCTGAAAGCCCCCTGGTAAGAAAAGATGGAAACATCCCCACTTACAAAAAAGTCTCCCAGGCAAGAGGAATATCTGATAATCTTTCTTTATCATGTTCTACACAGGTATTTCCATTCTTTCTGCATCCACCCTTCTTTTCGAGGTGAGTCTTCTCAGGGCCTTTTCCATATCCCTGTGGTATCATTTTGCCTTCATGGTCGTAACCATCGCCTTTCTCGGCTACGGGGCAAGTGGCTCTATTGTCTCTGCCTTCGAAGGGCTCAGGAAAAGGGACCTCATTCCGCTGGCACCATCGTTCTTTGCGGTCTCTGTTATCCTGTCCTTCTGGCTATCAAACCTCGTGCCCTTCGATCCAGCAAGGATACTCTGGGACGTACACCAGATACTTTACATAGCCCTGTACTACACCATACTCGGGGTGCCTTTTATCTTCTCTGGTATCACCATCACCCTTGCCTTCTGGTATGTATCTTCGAGGGATGCACCGAAGGTCTATACCTCGGACCTACTCGGTGCGTGTTCAGGACCTCTGCTTGCAGTGATCCTGTTCCCCTACCTTGAATGCAGGGGTGTGGTGGTGGTCTCTGCCATGGGGGGTTTTGTCTCTTCCCTGCTCCTTCTCTACGGGTTGAAGGGGCGACTTTATGGCTACCTTCTGGCTACAGCGGGTATGGTCTCTTCTATTCTGATATCGATCTATGCATCTGATGTGCTCGATGTAAGGGTCTCCAGATACAAAATCCTCTCCCATGCCCTTGGCTATGAATCTGCAAGGATAGTGGAGACGAGGTGGAATGCCTACTCGAGGGTGGACCTCATAGAGAGTCCCTATGTGCGATTTGCACCGGGACTGAGCCTTAAATACCTCGATGCCCTGCCCCAACAGAAGGGCATAACAGTGGATGGGGACAATCTCACCGCTGTTACCGAGGATTCGGGTAAAGATGGTCTCAGGTTCCTGGACTTCCTTCCCACCGCCCTTCCCTACGAACTCATGAAGATGAAAAAGCGAGATACGTCTGTATTCCTTGTGGAGCCGGGTGGGGGGCTATCCATCCTTGAGGCACTCTACCACGGGGTAGAAGAGGTATACGGTGCCCAGACAAATCCCCTTGTTGCAGGGCTCGCGGGCAGGGTGTCGGATGTGTATGGAATGGCAGAGATTAAGACCGGTGAGGGTAGATCCATACTCAGGGGAGAGAAAAGACTCTATGACCTCATCCATATAGGTGTGGATACCCAGAATGTTGCCTCCACAGGGCTCCATGCCCTTACCGAGGACTACAGGTTCACAGTGGAGGCTATCATAGACTACTACACCCACCTCAAGGATGGTGGAATGGTCGCAATAACAAGGTATCTCCTCCCACCACCCAGGGAGGAGTTAAAACTCCTTGTAACCGTTCTAACAGCCCTTGAAAGACTCGGCACGGAGGATATCCACCTGAGACTGTGTGTCTTCAGAACACTGGAGACCTTAACCATTCTCCTCAAAAAGGGCATCTTCGATAGGAAAGAAATAGGGCTTATAAGGGATTTTCTGAAGAACAGACGCTTCGATCTGGTCTATCTACCCGGCATGAAAGAGGACGATGCGAACGTATACAACAGGTTTCCAGAACCTCTCTACTACAGGCTCGTAAAGGAGATACTCGGCAGGGACAGGGATAGATTCATGGATGGGTATATCTTCGACCTCACCCCCTCTACCGACGACAGACCCTTTTTCTACCACTTCTTCAAGCTCGGAAGATTGAATGATGTGATAGCACTCGTCGGTGGAAAGTGGCAGATACTGCTTGAAGGGGGATATCTGCTTCCCTTTGTATCCATCCAGGCACTCCTCGTATCCATTGTGATAATAGTGTTCCCCCTGCTTTTGAGAAAGGAGTCCTCAGTACGACCGTCTGGCAGAAGGATGGAAAGGGTCTATGTACTCGTGTATTTCTTCCTCATAGGGATGGGATTTATGTTTGTTGAGATATCCATGATCCAGAGGTTCATACTCTTCCTGGACCATCCAGAGTATTCCTTTTCTGTGGTTGTACCCGCAATGCTCGCATTCGCAGGCACTGGCGGGATAACCCTGGGCAGGCTCAGGATAAAGAGAGCCCCTCTTTTGGCAGTCTCCATCATCTCCATCCTCACCATCGTGTACTTTGTCCTTCTCTCTCCCCTTCAAGCCCAGTTTCTTGGCAGTCCCTTTACAGTGAGGGTGGTGCTTACCGTTCTTTTCGTGGGCATCCCTGCCTTTTTCATGGGTGTACCCTTCCCATCCGGTATTACCTATCTGAAGGAAAGGGACAACACCATAGTACCCTGGGCATGGGCTATAAATGGATGTGCATCTGTAATTGGCGGAAGCCTTGCAATGATGATGGCAATGACCATCGGGTTCAACGGGGTAATCCTCACCGCAGGGATGTGCTACATCCTGGCAGTAGGTGTGCTCTATCTCTCCGGTCGAAGAAAACCCCCTTCGGTATAAAGAGGCATTCTTCCCTCCAGGGCCTTTCTTTCAGAAAGGTCTTCCTCTGTGCAGGGGTTACAGGAATACCATGGGGAATTAATGGCAGGTTTTGTAAGGGAGAAAGGGCTTATCATCCACAAAAGGTCTGGAAAATACAAGCCCCACCCATTATGGGTGGGGCTTGGCAAAAGGTTCTCTCCCTCCCTGTCGGATTAGAGGCTCTTTATATAATCTATTACAGCCTTTACCTCGTCATCGGACAGGCTCTGTTTCGGCATACCTATGGGGAACTTTGGATACTTCTTTGCACTGCCTTCACGTCCATTGAGAATAACGCTCTTTATCTCATCCATGCTCCCGTTCTTTACGAAGTCATTTCCCTTGAGTGCAGGTGCCATGGGTGTGCCTCCGCCGGTAGGTCCATGGCATGCGGAACACTTGGACTTAAAAATCTTTCCCCCATCTGCTGCAAAGGCTACACCTGAGAAGCCTATTGCAATTGCAACAAAAGCCGCCCAGAGTTTATTCCTCATACTAACTATCCTCCTTTCTGGATTTTTTTGGGATATCAGAATATAATCAAAGACAGATTTTGTCAAGGATTTTGTTCGATCACCCCCCTCTCTGTATCAAACGATCCTGTCCACTATGACAGATGTAAAGAGAACCCCAAGGTATATCATGGAACTCTTAAAATTCCTCCATGCCATATCCTTTGTTGTATTCCTGATGAGTTGTATGTTGAGCACTATGAAGTACACACCCACTGCAACCGCTGACACAAAGTATATCCAGCCTGTATAGCCCATAAAGAACGGTATGAGAGAGGTAAAGACGAGTGCGATGGTATTTATAAGTATATAGAAGGCTGTCTTTGTATTCCCTATGAGTACAGGGAGCATGGGTATGCCTGCCCTTTCGTAGTCCTCCCTGTGGAGTATGGCGAAGCTCCAGAAATGAGACGGTGTCCAGAAGAACATGACTATGGCAAGGAGTACCGGTGGCAGACAGAGCTGTGGCTGTGCAGACGCACCACCTGCAAGGACTGCAAAACTCCCTGCGAGCCCACCTATTATTATATTGAGCCAGCTCCTCCGCTTGAGCCATACAGTATATATCACCGTGTACACAAAGGCACCGAGGGCAAGATGAAGGGCAACCATGTAATTGAGAGCCTTGAAGGATACCACAAGGGATGCACCGAAAAGTAGCAGGGCAAGCACCAGAACCAGCCTTGATGACACTATATCCCTCGAAGGCAGGGGACGCTTCCTCGTCCTTGTCATCTCCGCATCTATGTCGCTATCGAAGTAGTGGTTGAATATACTTGCCGAGCTGGCAGCGAGCATGGTCGCTATAATCAGGAACAACATCCTGTCGAGGGAATGGAGCCCGGAGTTGGTGGCAATAAACCCTACAATGGCACTGTACGTAATGAGTGTACAGATGCGAAACTTGAATAACGGTACATATCTCCTTATCTCCATATAAACCTCCCCTTACGACTGTCCTGTATATCTTAAAATTAAAATCGAAGGCGGGCGGATATATTTCGGGAAAGGTCTCCTAAGACATTAATATTTCTTGTATCACTATTCAAGTCTTTTTTTTAGGACATCCTTAAGGAGTTTTTCACCCCCCTGAAACCCCTCCCTACGGGATTAAGGGCTTGATTTCCATAGAGCTGAGAGGTTGCCTTATCTGTATCCTGAGGGAAACCCCTTTTGTAAAAGGGGTTAGGCTCCCTTCCCCAAAATTTCTAATCTAAAGTTTTTTTGGGAAAAGATAGCCTTCCCTCCCTTACATCCCTGCCTCATCCTTCCCTTCGCAGAAGCGAGATAAGTGCATTTATAACGAATGCTATTCCACCGAGTATGGCAACGAGCCCACCAACCCCCATTATACTCATGCCTATGAATTTTGCCATACTGTCGAGGTTCTGTTCTGCCCCGTAGGTCTTGCGGGCAACACCGTGACTACCTGCAATAAATAGCCCCACAGCAAAGAGGACTATCCCGAGGGTGTAGAGATAGGGCTGGATTTTTGCCAGTCTTTTAAGGTAAAGAGACCTTCCCACCATGGGCAGTATCTCATAGAACATCCCCATGAACGCTATGGTCACTGCACCTATGACACAGTGGTAATGGGCAGGAATTATCGTATTGACCCCCCTTATCATCACCGCAATGAACCCGCCGAGTACGAATATAGCCATGGAAAGTAAGAGGGAAGAAAAACCCGGCTCTGTCCACGGAAGCCTGCGTCCTGTTCCTCTGTACGAAAACATGACCACCGTGGTACAGAGTATGAATACAGCGGTGGATGGTCCAAGTCCCCACTGCATGAGCCATGTGAAACTGTCCTTGTAACTCTGGGTCGATGTATCGTGGATGAAGTATATGACAGGAGAGGGGAGGACGAACAATAGATAGAACAGATACAGCCCCCTTGCATACCACCCTCCCACTGGCTCTTCCCCGAGGGTTGTACGCGAGAGATATATCCAGGCGGTTACCATTGCTGTTGTGTTTGCAAACTGTAGGATATGCCCACCTCCCCAGAAGAAACGCTCAAAATCGAAGAATCCCTTGCCAGTGGCAATCTGGAAATACCCAGAAAGGAGAAAACACACAAAGGCTGTAAGCACACATATACCCGCAACAGTCATACCAAAGGTGAGGGTGGGAAGCCTTTTACCCCTCCTTACAGCCCCTGCAACAGTAACAAATGTATTCAGAAGGCATATGACCATACCCACACCGATGAGCCCGAGTCCTGCATAGAAAAGGGGATGGAGAAGCACGGGCACATAATTGGCGAGTTCAGGATAACCGAGTCCGAATACCGCGGTTATCACTATGAAGATTGTACCGGTAAAGGATAATCCCAGTGAGAGCCAGCCTGCCAGAGGGCTGTAAAGGTCAGAGCCCGTATGGACTGTGGAGGTAAGGGTCCACAAAAAACCCTCGAAGGCAAGAAACCATATAACAACCGCAAGTATAACGTGCCCCACAAGGGCTACGTATATGTAGTCCCTTCCCAGGGGTAAAAGGTCTTCCACCCCTGGTGTCCTCGCCATCGCCACAAGAAGAGCAAATATACCAGCAAAAACAAGGGAAAAGACCGCAAAAAAAAGCCAGCCGTACAGAAGACCACCAGGCACCCTCGCTCTATCTTCCATAAATCTCCCCTTTTAGAAGATGTATATCGCTTTAAGGTAACAAAGAGACCAGCAAATATCAAGAGGAAGGAGATAAACAGAACATGACAAAAATCATTTATTATTCCTTGAAAGGGATTTATATTTTTGAATATAATGGAGTTTAGAAAGGGGGGAGTGGTGAGGGGAAGTCTTTTATAGGGCTTTCGTCCACAGTTCCCTTTCTAAAACTTCGACAGGAGGTTTTGTCTATGTTGAGAGAGAGGGTTGAAGAGGCGCTTAACGGCATAAGACCCGCCCTCCAGGCTGATGGAGGAGATGTAAGGCTTGTGGATGTGGATGAAGAGAACGGTATAGTAAGGGTACAATTGCAGGGTGCTTGTGCAGGCTGTCCCAGTGCCCAGATAACCCTGGCAATGGGAGTGGAAAGGGCGATAAAAGAAAAGGTGCCTGAGGTAAAGGAAGTGCTCTCTGTGTGAACAGAATCCTTTGAGTGGTCTAAAGGGGGACAGGCTTTTTACCTTGTAGAAGGGCCTTTCCCCTGGGTCATACAATCCCTGAGGTGGTAACAGGTGGCGTTCTATATACTTGAAGACTGTATCGCCTGTGGTGTGTGTCTCCCAGAATGTCCAGAGGGCGCTATAAGCGAAGGCAATCCCTATATCATAGACCCAAGGCTCTGTACAGAGTGCGGAGCCTGTGCAGAGGTCTGTCCCGTGGATGTATGTGTACCTGCGGGTGAGTCTAAAGGGGCGAATACAGGATAATCTTGTCCTCTTTGAACCTTCATGAAATCCCTTATATCCCGGAGGAAATTTGATGAGCAAGGTTACTGTATGGTTTCTTAAATGTGCCATGATATATTTTGTTCTTGCGATCCTGATGGGACTCCATCTTGTGGTATCAGGTCCCCAGTATCCGTACATGCAGATACACGTACACTTCAATCTCCTCGGCTGGATGTCCATGATGATCTATGGGGTTGGATACCATATACTGCCTCGTTTCAGCGGGACACCACTGTGGAGCGAAAGGCTATCTCTATGGCACCTGTGGCTATCCAATATAGGGCTTGTGGGCATGACCATTGGCTGGCTCGTAATGGCAAGGGGAGGTGGACACATGGTCTTACTCCTCTTTTCGGTAGTGGAGGTGGTATCCATAGTGTTCTTTGTAGTAAATATGTTCAAGACCATAAGACCAGCACCAGCCTTCAGATAGAATAACCCTCAGAACAGAAATGGAGGTTGTCGAAATGTCAGAGGCAAAGATAACAAAAGAGATGAGCATTGGAGAGGTGCTTGAGAAGTATCCCGCCACAGAAAAGGTCTTCCTCAAGTACTTTGGCAACGGATGTTTTACCTGTCCAGGGGCAAAGATGGAGAATATCGCCTTTGGCGCAACCATGCACGGTGTGGATGCAGATCAGGTGGTAAGGGAACTCAACGAGGCGATCGAGGGACAATAAGACCCCCTCAACGGTAAGCGGTTGGGTATCTTTTATCGTAAAAATCCTTTTTTTACAACCCTGTATCCCTGTGGCAGGTCACAGGGAATTTAGGCTCCAAAGGTTGGTCATGGAAAAGATAACAAAGGATATGATAGTAAACGATGTTATAAGGGACTATCCCAGGACCATCACCGTGTTTACACGGTTTGGTATAGATTCGTGCTGTGGTGGGGCTGTGAGCATAGAGGAGGCTGCAAAGAGGGATGGTGCCTCACTGGATGAACTCCTCAGGGCACTGAATGAGGTATCGAATTGAACCATCCTGAATCCGAAGAGAGGTAGTCCTTATGAGTACCTTCCTTGGTCCCATACATTACTGGCTCTTCAACAAGATAAGGCTCGTAGAGACACGGGAGAAAGAGATTGTAAAGGCGGTGGGCAATCTCTTTGGAAAGGGTGCGGTAAAGCGGATAACAGAGGTCACCTCCAAGTATCCTCCCTATTTCGACAACACCCCGCTCGAAGAGCTCATAGGCAACTCCTCCATACACGCCTTTCTTGCGGATACCATAAGGCGTGTGGAGTTGAGGGAGGCAGAGGTGCTTGGAGTGCTCATGGAGAACTACGGCAGGAGGGCAGAGGAACTCGCCCTTGAGGTATCGTACAATCATGGTCTTGTAAATGGACGTATCGCACTCAAGGAGTACGAGATAGACGACCCCACCGCAGAGAGTCTCTACAAGACCCTGCGGGATTACTTTCTCGATGGTATGCCCTGCGACCATGTGGTGGAGATACAGCAGGTATCCGAAAGGGAACTCATCGAAAGACACTCCGAATGTCTGCACAGTGACTACTGGAAGGAGGCAGGTGTGTCACAGAGATTTATGTGCACCTATCTGTGCAAATGGGTGGATGGTTTCATAGACGGTACAGGTAGTGGCGTGCATGTGAGGAAGAGGTCCATAGTCAATGGGGATACCTTCTGCGAGGATATCTATAAGGTAAGGAGTTAGAATCATTCTTACAGTCAATCAAGGAGGATGGAACCTTGTCTGATACAACACAGATAACACAGGCACATATCCTTTCAGCTCTCAGGAAGGTCATGGACCCTGAGTTGAACAAGGATCTCGTAACACTCAACATGATAAGGAATATAAGGATAGATGGCTCAAAGGTGACCTTCAACCTTGTCCTCACCACCCAGGCTTGTCCGCTCAAAAAGGAGCTCGAGGAGTCTGCAAGAAAGGCGGTCCTTGAGATACCAGGGGTGGAGGAGGTGGTGGTAGAGGTCTCTGCTGAGGTGCCACAGGCAAAGAGACTGCCGGAGAAGACACCCATCAAGGGAGTAAAGCACACCATAGCGGTTGCGAGTGGAAAGGGCGGGGTGGGGAAATCGACAGTATCTGTAAACCTGGCTATAGCCCTTGCCCACAGGGGGGCAAAGGTAGGGATACTCGATACCGATGTCTATGGACCGAGTATACCCCTTATGATGGGGATACACGAGCCACTCCGTGTGACAAAGGAGGAAAAACTCATACCCCTCAACAAATACGGTGTCAAACTCATATCCGTGGGATTCATGCTCGATGAAGAAACCCCCCTTATATGGAGGGGGCCTCTGGTTATGCAACTTGTAAAGCAGTTTCTCACCGGGGTGGAATGGGGAGAACTGGACTACCTCGTAATAGACCTCCCCCCTGGTACAGGCGATGCCCAGCTTACACTGGTACAGACCATACCTGTTACAGGTGCGGTTGTTGTCACAACACCCCAGGATGTGGCTCTCCTCGATGCAAGACGGGCGATAAAGATGTTCAATGAGGTAAAGGTACCCATACTGGGGATAGTGGAAAACATGAGTTACTTCATCTGCCCGCACTGCAACCAGAAGACAGAGATATTCAGCCACGGAGGGGGAGAAAAGACGAGCCAGAGATACGGGGTGCCATTCCTCGGGAGCATACCCATAGACCCAGAGATAAGGACAGGTGGGGACAGGGGAGAACCCATAGTCCATGCCATGCCTGATTCACCCCATTCAGAGGCCTTCATGAAGATAGCAGGATCCATAGCGGGGAGATTGAGTGTAATGGCACTTGCATGATGGGAACGGAGGGTTTCCTCAACAAAAGGAGCACTCCCGTGGAAAGGGCGACCATGTTTATCTTCCTGTTCGACCGACTGGCTGAGGGAAACCCCTTTTGTAAAAGGGGTTAGGCTCCCTTCCCCAAAACTTCTGGTCTAAACCCCCTGGGAAAAGGGCAGGGGATGAAACACACCTGAGGGTTTCTATACCTTCAGAGAGCCTGTGAGCTCCCCGACCTTCCTTATACCGTGTCTCTTCATGTATCTTTCTATCCCCTCCACCACATCCATTGCTGTACGGGGATTTACAAAGTTTGCAGTGCCCACCTGGATGGCTGCTGCACCTGCTATCATGAACTCAATGGCATCATCCGCTGTCATGATGCCACCTATACCTATGACAGGCACCCTTGCGGTCCTGTATGCCTCCCAGACCATCCTTACCGCTATCGGTTTTATCGCAGGACCAGAAAGCCCTCCTGTGGGCTGAGAGAGTTTTGAGGTCTTCCTTTCGATATCTATAGCCATGGCAGTTATGGTGTTGATAAGGGAGATGGCATCCGTACCGCCATCCTCCACTGCCCTTACCATAGTACCGATATCGCCCACATTCGGCGAGAGTTTCGTTATGATGGGGAGGGTGGTCGCCTTTCTTACCGCACTCACAACCCTCCGTGCCTCAGAAGGGTCTGTACCAAAGGCTATACCGCCCTTCTTTACATTCGGGCAGGATATGTTTATCTCCACCCCACTTATACCCCTTACCCCATCGAGTATGCGTGCCACCTCGCTGTATTCATCCACATCCTCACCAAAGATATTGGCAATGACAGAGACCCTGAGCCCCCTGAGAAGGGGAAGCTTATCCCTCACAAAGGCTTCAACCCCTATGTTCTGTAGCCCTATGCTGTTGAGCATACCGCACGGGGTCTCTACTATCCTTGGTGGTGGATTGCCAGCCCTGGGCTTTAACGAAAGCCCCTTTACAACGACCGCACCGAGCCCCTTTAGGTCCATATAGTCCGCAAACTCGATACCGTAGCCAAAGGTGCCTGATGCGGTCATGACAGGGTTTTTAAGCCTCATTCCACCTATATCCACAGATAGATCAACAGCCCCTCTCATTCCATCCCTCTTTTTTGATGCCATCCCTTCTCTCATCCATCCATACCCTGCCAGTCTATCTCATCGCATCTGAAGACAGGACCATCACTACAGACCATCCTGTACGCACCATCCGCCTTCACCGCACATCCAAGACACACCCCCATACCACATGCCATCATGCCCTCAAGGGATACATAACACCTCACCCCTCTGTCCATGGCGATACAGGAGACCTTCTCCAGCATGGCAGATGGTCCACAGGCATATACAACCGTACCCTCCTCCCCTATCTCCTCCTCGACAAACTCTGTAACAAAGCCCTTTCTTCCCATGGAGCCGTCCTCTGTAACGATCTTAACCTCCATAAGGTCTCTAAAATCCCCTGCAAGCCTTGCATCCCTTCTGTTCCTGCCACCGAATAGAAGGGTTCCATAGCCTATCCTCTTTGCCAGAAGATGGAGCGATGCCACCCCCACACCACCTGCAACCATGACCACCCTTTCCTTCTTCCCTGGCATGGGGAATCCCCTGCCTAAGGGACCCAGCACATCCACCTCATCTCCCACACCGAGGGAAGCCATCATACCGGTACCCCTGCCAACCACCTTGTATACTATCTCTATACCACCCCCTCTTCCCCTAAGCACATTGTACACGCTGAATGGTCGCCTTAGAAGGGGATCCAAGCCACCGGGTATCCTTATCATCACGAACTGTCCTGGCTCCACCCTATCCACTCCCGGGGAAAGCCCCATCCTGTAACAACCCGGTGCCACAGGATAATTATGGACTATCCTTGCCATGGCAGGTCTAAGAATCTCCAAGATTGAGTCTCATCACTAAGGCATCCTCATCCCCGTAGTACATCTCCCTTATGTATATGAGCTCGAATCCAAAGGAGGTATAGAGGTTTATGGCAGGCTCGTTCGAACGCCTGACCTCGAGATACACCTCATCTATGCCCTTCTTTTTCATTATATCGAGGGAGGCCTCAAGGAGTCTCCTTGCAAGACCCCTCTTTCTGAATAATGGATGGATCGCTATGTTGAGGATATGAGCCTCACCGTGGATGAGCCAGAATATGATATAACCCGCTACCCTCTGTCTGTTATTGATGGATATCCTTACGATGTACTGGTGTGAGACAGGATTCTTGAGTTCTATCTCGAACTGTCTTCTGCTCCAGGGCTGACGGAAAGAGGCAGTCTCTATCCTCACAACCTCATCCAGGTCGTCACGGGTCATGGGGAGAATGGTCACATCCTTCCAGATATCCTTCAGGGCATGCAATACTTGAATCTACATCCTTTGAGAAAGGGATTAAATCCCCTTACACCTGCCAAGCCCCACGCCTGCAAGGCTGGGCTTTATGTCTTCAGGGGGTAGAACCCCCTGAAACCCCCGGGTTATTGAGGGGAGAACCCTCCGGGCTATCGTCCTTTTCTGGTAAGGGTCTTGACTAGAATAGAG
>WGFF01000079.1 GCA_015492355.1 Deltaproteobacteria bacterium | reverse complement strand
GTCTATCTTTATAAAATCGACCTTGAGCTCCCTGAGGTACAGAAAGGATGTAAAGCCTACCCCGAAGTCATCAAGGGAGAAATGGCATCCCATCGATCTCAGGGCATCTATGAATTTTATAGCCCTGTCGAGGTCCTGTACAGCGGCTGTCTCTGTTATCTCAAAGATAAGGTAATTCGGTTCTGCCCCGGTCTGTTCTATCCTGTTTCTGAGAAATGTAAGGAGTTCCCTGTCCCCGAGTTCCTTTCCTGAAAGGTTCATGGAGAAAAAGAGGTGTTTGCCCTGCCGGGCCTTCTCTGCCTGTAACTTCATGGTCTTCTCTATCATGACCCTGTCTATGGAGCCGATGATACCGAATCTTTCTGCAATATCTATGAATGCACCTGGCAGTAATATATTCCCCTTTTCGTCCTCCATCCTTGCAAGGGCTTCATAATGGTTAACCCTGTTCTCCCTGAGATCGAGCACAGGCTGGAACCATGGTACAAAACGATCCTCTTCAAGGGCATCGAGGATACGTTCCTTCCATATCAGTCTCGAGTGTATGTTTTCAAGGTCCCTGTCCTCAGGTCTGTAGACATGGGTCTTGTTTCTGCCGAGTTCCTTTGCACGATACATCGCAGCATCAGCCTTTGTTATAAGCTCCTTGGTAGTATCCCCGTGTTCAGGATATATGACAATACCTATACTCGCTGTAAGATGACTGTATGCCTCCACAGGTCTGAAGGATTCTATCTTCTTTCGCAGTATCTCAGCCACCTCTATACCCTGTTCCTTGTTCACTGACGGAATAAAGATCCCAAACTCATCACTGCTTATACGCCCGATAATCATCTCCTGTTCGAGCCCCTTTCTGAATTTCAACTTGAGTGTTTCACGGAGGGTCATCTGTATCAATCTCGCCATACGTCTGAGTATCTCATCACCCATTATGTGCCCGTATGTGTCATTGATGAACTTGAAATGATCGAGATCAACCAGAAAGAACACACCCTGTTTCTTTGTGATCCGTGAATAGGATATCCAGTCGTTGAGTTCCTTCATGAAGCGTGTGCGGTTGAAAAGCCCTGTGGTTACATCGTAAGAGGCAAGGTACTGTATCCTCTCCTCTGATATCCTTTTCTCTGTAATATCCTCCTGCACAGCCAGAAAGTGGGTAATCTCTCCCTTCTCGTTTTTTATCGGTGTGACCACACTGTTACACCAGTAAAACCCCCCGCCTTTTCTCTTGTTTTTAAGTATACCCCGCCACGTCCTGCCTGAGAGTATGGTCCTCCACATATCCTCGTACAGCTCCTTGGGGGTCTCACCAGAGGACAGTATGCTGGCTTTCTGTCCTATAGCCTCCTTCTGGGAATATTCCGTTATCTTCTCAAACATGGGATTGACGTATTGAATGATACCACTTACATCGGTAATGAATACAACATTTATGCTGTGCTCTATGGCTGCTGATAGTTTTTTAAGTTCAAATTCTGTTCGTCTATGCTCATCCGCAATGATTGCCTGGGCTGTCTGTTCTGCAACCTCTGTGGCAAAACTCACCTCATCAGGACGCCATCCACGTCCATTACCTGTATCCTCGAAGAATACACCACCAGCCATCCTGCCTGCGAGCCGTACAGGGGCAACAAGAAGGGATGTGACCCCTTCAGGTACAAGATAGGCATCCCTGAGTTCAATGGTTCGTGCATCCTCTGTCGCATTGCTCGCATCAATGGGCCAGCCAGACTCGAGGGCGGATAGAAACTCTGGATAATTATCTGTGTTAAGTACCCTGCCAGAGGAGTACGTCTCATCGCTTCTGCTATAGAGTTTTACGCATTTGAGTTCCCTTCCCTCTTCCTCAAAGAGCCATATACCCGTTCTTGCAACATCCATCGTCTCACAGGCAAGCCTCGTTATCATGTCGAATATGCTGTCCAGGTCCTTTCCCTCGATAAAGATTGTTGTCGTAAGCCTGACAATGGCTTCCTGTTGTTTGGCTATCCTGTCCCTTCTTCTGAGTTCCTCTTCCTCTGCCTTTCTACGATCTGTTATGTCGAGACCATAGAGATAGAGATAACCTGTATCTACAATGGGAACGATAATGATGGTGAATATCCTGTCCCTGACCCTCACCTCTATCTCTTTACTCTTCTGTGATTCGTACGTTTCCAGTATCAATTTTCTGTTTTCATCGGTTAAACAACCCTCCCTGTAACACCACTCACTTACAAGGAGTTCGCTCGCACTATTTGCATACTGGAGTATACCATCCTTTGTAATACGCATCACAGGGAATGGACTTTCTGCTGGGAATCTTGCAAGCATCCTTATCTCTTCTTCCACCCTTTTACGCTCTGTAATATCCTGGATGGTACCCACCATCTTGATGGCTCTACCATCCTTACCAAATGTCACCTCGCCTTCGGAATGTATGTATCGTTCCATCCCATCCGCTCTCAACAACCTAAATTCAACACTTAACGATTCCTCCCCCTTTAGAGCCTTATCGACAGAGGACTTTAAAAATCCCCTATCTTCAGGATGGACAAACCTGAGAAAATCATCATAGGTGTTTTTGAATTCCTCAGCCCCTATACCGAGAATTCTCAGGAGTTCCTCTGAGAGATAAAGCCTGTTACCTACCAGGTCCCATTCCCAGCTTCCCATCTGGGCTATGCGCTGTGCTATTTTGAGCTTCTCCTCACTCTCTTTCAGTGCGGTTGTTCTGGCTTTTATCTGGGACACCATGCTGTTGAATGCATCACTTAACAACCCTATCTCATCGGTTGTCTTAACAGGAATGGTGATATCAAACTGCCCCTCTGCTATCTCCTCAGCCGCCCTCGATATCTTGCGGAGTGGCAATACAACAGTCCTTATAAAGACAAAAAGCAAACCCCCTATGAGCCCGAACACTATCACACCTGTTATAAGTGCGTCTCTCAGCATATCTTTTGCAGGAGCCATCACCTCTTCTGCCTCAACCTCAACCAGAAGCGTCCAGTTAAATCCCTTAAGACACATAGAAACACCAGCAACCGTCATCCCCAGATAGTTGTTGTAAAATCCTTCCATGTCCTCACCGTTGGCAAGACACCTCCTTACAGGCTCTGTATCCACTATCTGTCGCATCATGGCATCTTTTATGAAGATAGACTCGGTAATCATCAGCTTATCACCGTTGACAATATAGACCTCCATTGTTTTGCGCTTTTTTTCGATACTCAGGGGTATACCCTCTTCTTCTGTAAATTCGCCAAGGAGGAGTCTACTTAACTCAGAAAGACGCACAAAATTAACAAGCACACCTATGGTCTGCCCCCCTTCCCTTGCCCTAACAGGTGTTGAGATCGCAAGTGTTGATACACCGTCAGTATCTTTTGCCTCCACAATAGTGGTAGCCTTTTGTCCCAGCAAAAATAGTCTTTCACCAGACAGGTCTTCCCCCACATCCCTGTCCACTGTGGAGGCAACCACCCTACCGTACAGAGAAAGGATACTGATCTTGTAGATGGTCTCGTCCAGAATCATCTTGTTTTTTACAAGATGTTTATTTAGTATAGGGACATTCTCTACCCTGCCCTCGACTATCTCCTTTAGCCTTTCTCTGATGAAGCCATCGCTTGCAAAGTCCTCTGCACGCCTCCTTAACATCTCGAGGAACTGGTAGACCTGACCCTTGTATGCCTCTGCAACCGCCGTAAGATCGTCGAGTATATGCCCCTCCAGATGTTCTTTATTTCTGCTGTATCCAGCTATGAATGTGATGAGTATGGGCAGAAGGATGAGAATGACTGCAAGGAATGCCTTTTGGGCGAGGGAAACACGAGCCTGCTTCATTCAATTATCCCCGTGATGAATAAAAAGATAAGTTCACGAACAAACCAGACCTCTTCGATAGTATCCATGATAGGGCATCCACCTCAATCCATCACCTGAAGCCGGGTTTATACACCATATCTTCCTAACATTGCAGTTCCCATGGGCTGAATCGTTCCATCCTCAAGAGGATTTTTGTAAAAAATATACACGAAGTCCTCAAAAAGTCAACTTATCCCATGAAGGTCTCTTTTCTTTTAAAGAAATTCCGTATGGATAGCCACAGGACAGCCGTACAGACAGCGAAAAAGGTGGCTACAGATAGCAGTATGCCAAGGTTCTGAATGGTATTTGAATAGTAAATCCTCCCGTTGAACTCACCCCCTGGGAGGATAAATCCGTTCATAAACATATTCACTATAATAGGCTCTATATTATTATCCCCCACTTTTAGGTGCCATCCAGGGTAGTTGGTCTCGTTGAATACCACCAGGAAAGGACTATGTGATGCCACCCTGAGATTGTACGATGCTGGACCAGTTTTGGTATAATCGAACGCTATGGAGATATCTTCTCTCGTCCACTTCACCTTACCAAAAAGGGTGAAGAGGTCGAGGTAAATCCCCTCCCTAAGACCCACTATATCTATCGTATGTACCCCAGATCCAAGTTCTATCTGTGAGAGGATGAACTCCCTTTTTTTATCTAAATCGCCATACCTTATGCCCCCTGCCCTCTTACCATCTATTATAAGTTCGATCATACCGGTATCAGATGGTGGAGAGTGTGTGGTCAATCTTATGACAGGTGTATAGGTACCTCCATCGAGGATATCTATTGTCGAAGAAAGTCTCCCCTCTTCTATTATCCTGAATCTTTTTTTGTTGTATATGTATACAGTGGGGATACCCCTGAAATCTCCCCTGACCTCAGAGAGCATCCCTTTGATATCGGATGTCTTCACAACAGCCAGTGAATCTATAAAGGTCTTTTTGTCCTCATCCACGGTAATCTTAAAAGTATGCGTACCCCTTTTCAATACCCCCTTCCATACGGTGATCCATTTAAATCCCCTGTATGTATCCTGCCTGTACGTGCCTGTCTTTGTACCATCTATATGGAATGAAATTGTTGAATGGTTCTTGCCACCGTAGGTTCTGAGCATTATGGTGTATGAATCAGTGTCATCTAATATCGCGGTGTAGGTTAGCCTGCTGTTACGCCTGGCAGTTGTGAGTGCATAATCAGCGAATGTAAGTTCCCCGAAGAGTGAGTTACCTATGGAGTGGTCATGCTGTGGAAAGGGCTGTTGTATACCATAGGAGGCAAAGGCAAGGTCCCAGTTCTTTGGATTTCCAACCCTGGGCTTGAGGAAAAGGATGTGGTCTCTGTTAGTGAGCATCGTAAGATCCTGTGCATCGGTATTGTGGAGGACGATGGCTTCTGCAATATCCTTCAGTTCATCGATCCTCTTAAGATTCTCAGACTGGGCAATGAAAACTGGGGCAATTCTCCCACCTCTGTTCAGGCGCTCCAGCGAAAGGATATCGTACCCATCTGTTCCTCCCAGTATCATCAGCACCCTGGCAGGGTACAATATATAATCGTCGAAGGCAGTTAGATTCTTGAATATGGCAACATCTTTCGTACCTGCTGTGTAGAGTGCAAAGGCAGGGTCCTCTTTAAGGCGCTCGTAGATGAAAAAATACTCGGTTGTAAGTGCAGAATAGAATTCCTCCAGATTCTCCGAGTTATCGAATACAGAAGGTATCCTGTATCCCCTTCTATCAAAGGTATACCTCCTCATGGAATGTAGTCTTGGGGTTATGATGTACTCAAAACCAAGGAGTGAAAGATATCTTGGGAGATAATCCTTCTGATAGAATCTTTCAAGGAGATCGACCTGATTGGGGAGCATCCTCTGTCCAAGAAGCATTGCTGTTGGTATACCGCAGGTTTCTATTACCCTTGTTCTGGCTTTGTTGTTTTTGCCGAGCCAGTGCCATACCTGGTTCAGATATCTGGGTTGTTTTGCTGGTATGAGTGTCCAGTTGTATCTGGTTGCATAATGGTATCCTGCAAAGAGATAGGGTAGTGCAAGGACGAAAAAAAGTATCCACTTCACAGATTGTCCATTGTTTGTGGATGGCTTTGTCCCAATACACGCAAGTATCCTCTCTGAAAGCCACAGGAACGTTACCGAGGAAAACAAACAGAATACAAGAATGGCATGGTTTATATATGTGTATGGTGTCCTCGACATTCCAAAAAATGGGAGATATGAGGAGGCAAGATTGAAAAGCGATAACTTTGTATTGACTCCAAGGGCTATCTGTACAGAAATAACAGCAATCACCAGGAATACAGCGGTTATCCATGTAAATCTCAAGGGGAGGGAAAACACAAAAAGCACAAAGGGTAGCATATAGAGCATCATAAAGTACCAGGGAGGATATTCCCCTCCAATAATGGGTGTCATGAGCCAGGGCCAGTGCTGTAGCGAGATGGTTGCAAGCAAGGTCTGGGAATGTGTCCCTATATGACCGTAGTCGATCTTTACGAGTTCCTCCGCACCTTTGACCCATGACGTTCTAAGATAGGGATAATTATGTACAAGGGTAGGCAGGACGGTAAAGGCAGAAAGAAGAAAGGTTATAAGTACAACAAGAATCCCTGAGAATGCAATCCTCTTTAGTACGGTGTATAGATGAGGACGAGGTGAAGACACCACCTCATACCCACCTACCATTATGAAGAATAGTACATAAAATATACCACCTATAAAGACATTCTGTGGATGGGAGAGGAGTGAATAGGTCATAACCATGGAAAGGAGAAGGGGATACTGAATCCCCTCACCCTTTACTGTCTTGAGAATCAGAAGATATACCATAGGGGCGAGCAGGTAAACACCTGTGTAGTGCAGATAGCTTAAGAGGTGTCCCAGATAGAACGGAGTAAACATATACAGAACAGCAGAGAAAAGAGCACCCACCCTGTCACCGAAAAGATAAAGAGAGAGTAGATACATCCCCATGCCAGCGATAAACATCTGGAGAACCTGAAGGATCTTTATCGAGAGGGCAAGGTTGCCTGTGAAGAGATAGAGGAATGCCTGTTCAAAGACATGAAAATTTGTTGCAAATACACCAATTGGTCCTGAATAGGTCTCGCTCCAGAGCGGTATTGTACCCCATTCTTTGAGCGATTCTACAAGCTCAAGGGTGAAATCATAATCACCTTCAAAGGTACCCTTGTATTCGCCGGTGATAAACTCATGGGGCACACCGTACAAAAGATACCTTCCTGTAAAAAGTAAAAGGATACCAGCTATTACCAATATCGGAAGAATGCGTGTCACCCTACTTATCAGGATGAGTTCCTTATATGTTCTGCAAGATTAACCATCTCTTCGGTACTGAAGGTCCTTCTTTTTGATAGATTCACCCTTATACCCTGAAAAACCCTCTCTGCAAAGACAAATGGATCTCTGCACATATATGTTATCTCTGGCCAACAGGCATACATACAACCGGGACATCTTTTAACCATATCCTCTATCTCTTTTATAAAACCCACTGATCTGTACTTTTCAACGAAGTTTCCGTTCAATATCATCTTATCCGTC
>WGFF01000078.1 GCA_015492355.1 Deltaproteobacteria bacterium | reverse complement strand
TCTTGTCACAGTTGGGGAAGAAGGAAGGTAGGCGAACGATGGTCGAGTCTTGTAACTTGCTGATTTTCTTGTAGAAAAAATGGAGCGGGAGACGGGACTCGAACCCGCGACCCCAACCTTGGCAAGGTTGTGCTCTACCAGCTGAGCTACTCCCGCAGGATTACAAAATTTAAACTTAACACATCAGATGGGTACTGTCAAGGAGAGAGTTTTGAAGAAGATCAGGGGATTAGAGACAGTTTAAATGTTCCATCTCCCACAAATTTCAGCTCCAATTTAGGTGGGTTGTTTCTTTCCCATGGTGCCAACCCATTTGTTAGTAACCACATTCCAATTCTTGCGCTTCGTAATTCTGGGCATCCTTGCCAAAAAGATTCTGACAAAACAACTTCCACCTCTTCGTCGTCTCCTTCAAGCCTTATTATTACAGTATCCCAATTCCTTTGAAAAAATTTGTCCCTATCTTCTGGCGAGATTCTAATTCCATAGCCAGCACCTGTATTGTTGTTTGGACTCCCATTATTCCAGCCTGTGACTATCATTTGCTTACACCCTCTTACTTATTCTGCGATTAATTTAATATATCACATTTTATGTAACTTTTCAACTGTTCGTACAGTGTTTGGTAAGTCCCCTTGTGGCTGAGCGGGGTGCTTTTATAATTCAATCTCCACATGTCCTGTGTCTTTCTTTGGTTGAGACAAAAGATCCCAATGAAACTTCAAACTCAGATGCCGATTCTTTTTGATAGTCCCCCTACCTTTCCAAGATATGGCTCATCAATCTCTTAAGTGCTTCGTCTCTATAGTCGAACCCCCTTACAATGTCCCTTGCCATGTCTGAGAGCCTTCTGTATCCCCATATACATCGCCTTTCTGTCTCATCCCATCCGTTCCTTTCAAAATAGAGTGGAAGATTTACATGAAAAAAGGATATACCATCCGCATCCTTGAGGAGGTCAGAACGTGGGTCACCACCTGACTCGTGTCTCAACACAAGGTTATATACATCGTCTATGAATCCCCTGTCCTCTATACCGCACTCTTCCATTATCCCCTTGAGTATTTCAGCGCTGTTACGTGCATGGGCTGATTTGAATTCATCAAAATCCCTGAATGCCTCTCTTTTTACCTTACGTCCCTCCATGGCACGTTCAATATCATGTCCAAGGGCAGATACCCTGAGTGCATCGTCTGCATCAGGGGCAAGTTTCAGGAGCCATTCAAGGGTGTTTTTTGAATGCAATGGATCTTCTGGTACGTGTGACCTGCTGACAATCAGTTCTATCCTTTTCTTTACACAATCTATACTATTCATCAGTGTAGCATACAATAACCCTTCTTATGGTCTCCACATTCATCAACACCGCTATCAAAAGGAGTGTAAGGAAGGGAAGGTTGAGGATGGCACCGATGGATATCATCAGGATACGCACATCCCTGCCTATGCGTATCTCCATTCCTTTCTCGAACCTCTCCTTCATTATACTGTCGTACTTATCAGCGGTATAACTATTCATGAAAGAACCTATAATCGCCATGAATCCAACAAAGAGCCCTGCAAAACTCTGCCCGTAGGAGAACACATGCCATGTAAGACCAAATAGCAAAAAGGCATCTGCGTATCTATCGAGTACCGCATCGAACCAGCCCCCAAAATCGCTCTCAACGAACTTAAGCCTTGCAATCTCTCCATCGCATCCATCTATAATAGATGCAAACTGGGAGAGAATCGCACCTGTAAGGAGACCGTAATACCCGGGAAGGGAAAAGAAGAATGCAGATATCAGACACAGGATGAAAGAGAACAGGGATACATGATTGGGAGTGATTTGGGTACCAACAAGGAGACGGGTTATACGTATGGATAAGGGTCTGTTTATGTACCTTGAGACAGGACCATCTGATGGTTTTCTGAGTCCTTCAAGGAGCACTGCCTCTGCCTTTTTCAGGGCGGTCTTGTCGTCTATATCTATCCAGAAACTATCCTTGATATTAAAGGCAGATACCCTCCCCTCCGTAGAAAGTACCTTCACACCCCCTGTAAGGGATGTATCCCCCTTTTCCTTTATACTCCTTTCAATGGCTGTGAAGATAGATGGTGTACAGAGGAATATACCTGTATCGAATCCATTATAGTCCTTTATATCCTTTCCGATATCGACCACCTTTCCACCTTCAACCCTTACCTTTGTTGCATCCTCAACATCCACAAGCCTGTTCCACCGGTTCATATCGACAGCAAGTACTATACCATCGTCTCTTATATCCACATCCTTGAGCCCTGTCAGTATGCTGGTATCGAAGAGGTGGTCTCCCATGATAAGAAAAAAGGGCTCACTTAGATAGCCCTTTGCCTTGAGCACAGACAGCCCATTTCCCTTTTCCCATTCGTCATTTATTATGTGGGTGATCTTAAATCCCCTCTCTACCGCCATTCTATCGACAAACCCCCTTACCTTCTCACCCTGATAACCTGTAACCACATAGAACTCACCACATCCAGCCCTTTCTGCCGAGACCATCACCCGTTCTATGATTGGCAGACCAAGGAGAGGTGTAAGGGGTTTTGAGTCACCTTCCTCAACGAGCCTGCTTCCACGACCTGCTGCAATTACAAGACACTTCATAGAATCAATCATCCCGTTTGCCTGCTATGAATGCCTCTGTCATACGGTATGCCTCCTCGTCTGTAAACTGTTTTGGCGGATGCTTCATGAAGTATGCAGATGGAGAGTACAGTATACCACCCTTTCCACGATCGATGGCAAGCTTGCAACAGCGAATGGCATCTATTGCAACACCTGCTGAGTTGGGGGAGTCCTCAACAGAGAGCCTGAGTTCAAGATGCATCGGCACATCACCGAAGAGCTTGCCTTCCATCCTGAGGAAGCAGACCTTGTTGTCCTTCTGCCATGCGACATAATCACTCGGACCTACGTGTATGTTCTCATCCGCAAGCCTCTGGGCTGCAACAGACTGTACCGCTTCGGTCTTGGATTCCTTTTTCGAGGCGAGCCTGCTTCTGTTAAGCATGTTGAGGAAGTCTGTGTTCCCACCGGTGTTGAGCTGGTAGGTGCGTTCGAGCTTAACGCCTCTTTTCTTGAAAAGATCGGTGAGGGTTCTGTGTGTTATTGTTGCACCGAGCTGTGCCTTTATATCGTCACCTATTATGGGGATGTTCTTATCCTTAAAACGCTGAGCCCATACAGGATCGCTCGCTATAAAGACAGGTATGTTGTTGATGAAGGCAATACCAGCCTGGAGGGCACATTCTGCATAGAATCGTGTAGCCTCTTCAGAGCCCACGGGCAGATAATTAAGGAGTATCTCTGCACCTGAATCCTTGAGTATCTTTACCACCTCCTCCTCTGTCGGCTCCTTTTCATCAGCCAGAACAAAGGTGAATCTCTCGTCATAGTCCTTCATGTGCTCTGAAAATCCATCGAGTATACGTCCCATGGCAACCTTCACACCCATGTTGGGTATATCCCTGCAGAATACGGTTGTGCAGTTTGGAAGGGCAAAGATGGCTTCTGATACATCCTTTCCGACCTTTCTTCTGTCGATATCGAATGCAGCCACCACCTCGATATCATAGGGCTTATATCCCCCTATATCCCAGTGCATAAGACCGATGACATCCTTACTGTCCCTATCCTTGTAGTAATAGATTCCCTGAATCAATGAACTGGCACAGTTGCCAATCCCTACTATAGCTATCCTGATCTTACCCACTATTACCTACCTCCTTGATTGACGAGAATTTTTCTGTGCTTGAAGAAATCTCATTTACTGGGATAAGAGACCGATGGATGAAAACTAAAAGAAGTTATGTCTTTGTCCATCACCTCCAATCCTTGGCAGAGAGATGTATGGAACAGGGAGCTTGTCTGAGGTATCTGCCCCTCGGTGGTAGACTAAGATATAGTTATATATACAAGGACTGCAAGACCTGACAGAATCGGTCAGGACTCGAACTGATCATGAAGCCCCCTGAACCCGA